>CACOVJ010000001.1 GCA_902630465.1 uncultured Alphaproteobacteria bacterium
TCTATTATTTTTTTACCATTAACTATTATTTTTCTAAACAATATTATTTTTAGCAAAAGTAATAAAAAAATCTATGAAAGTAAATATGATGTGGAAATATTTCAATTAAACTTTAAAGTTGATAAACTCTTATTTAGTAAAGAAAAAAATATTGAAAAAATAATAGATCATATAAAAAATAGTGAAGCTGAAATCTTAATTTTTGCAGAAAACAATTATCCGTTCATAGTTAATAAATCTAGAATAGAAAAAATTCAAAGTATAATGAAGAAAAATCAAAACATTATCATTGGAGGCACAAGAAAAAATAATGAAAATTATTTTAACTCAATGTTACACATTACATCTTCAAATATTTCATATTTTGACAAAAAAATACTGGTACCATTTGGAGAATTTTTACCTTTAAGAAACTTATTTAGTTTTTTTGAACCTATTTCAGGTTCATTTGATTTTTCAAAAGGTAGGGAGAAAAGGCTAATAATATTAGATAGTGATTTAAGTTTTATTCCAATTATTTGTTATGAAATAGCATTTTATTGGAAACTGATTAATAATATAAATTATGATAGTAACTTAATTATTAACATAACAAATGATATATGGTTTGGAAAATATCTTGGTCCTTTCCAACATTTTTATCTAACTAAAATGAGAGCTGCAGAGTTTAATAAAACAATAATCAGAGTTTCAAATAATGGTATATCAGGTATTTTTGATAATAAAGGAAGAATATTATTAAATATACCTTTGAATACACATAAGAATGAAAAATTAGAAATTAAATTAGAAAACAACAAAAATTTCTATAAAACACATAACATACTGAGACTTTATTTTTTTTCTATCTGTCTTTTATTATTTTTATTTAATTTTAAAAAAAACAATGCATCTTAATAATTATAAAAATCGTTTATATGGTAGGACTAAAGGTAGGAGTAATAAAAAAATAGACATTGAAAATTATTCTGAATTAATTCAAAAATTTTCAGTATCTAAATTAGATAATAATAAAAGTTATATTTTAGACATTGGATCTGGGTATGGAGAAACCAGTGTATTTTTTGCATCTTTGTATAAAAAAGATACCATAATAGCATGTGATAAATACATTAATGGTAATTTCAATCTTGTTAATCAAATTCAAAAAAAAAATATAACTAATATTAGATTACATTCTGGTAATGTAATAGATATTTTAGAAAATAATAAAAAAAAAAAATTTTTCAGTTTAGTTTCAATTTTTTTTCCAGACCCGTGGCCTAAAAAGAAACACTATAAAAGAAGATTAATATCAAAAAGTTTTCTAGAAATACTGCATCCATTTATAAAAAATAAAGGAAGAATTTGTATTGTTACAGACTCTATTTCATATTCTAGATCTATTATAAATTGTATATATTCAACTAAACTCTATTATTGGTCTAATCAAAAAACCCAATACATTGATGTCAAGAATTATTATAATGTTGAGACTAAATATTACAAAAAGGCAATTATTTCTGGTAGGAAGCCAATTTTATTTATTTTAACAAAAATATAGACTTGTATTTTTAAATAATTTTAATATAGACACATAATAATAAGGTGGGTAATCCCACCTTTTTTTTATAAATATGGCTAAAAAAAAATTTAATGTAATAAGAGAAGAGATGCTCCAAGTAGCAACAAATGTTGCGCAGGAAAAAAATATTGATCAAGATTCAGTGTTCTCTGCTATGGAGCAAGCACTAGAGAAAGCTGCTAGAGTCAAATACGGACAAGAGATTGATTTAAGGATAAATATTGACAGAGATACTGGTGATATAAAATTAAATTCATATCTCGAAGTTGTCGAAAATATAGATGAAGAATTTCAGTCTAGGCAGATATTATTAGACGATGCTAAGAAAAATAATCCAAATATAAATATTGGTGAGTTTATAATTAAAGAACTCCCACCAATTGAGCTCGGAAGAGTAGCTGCCCAAAACGCTAAAGGTGTTATTATACAAAAGGTTAGAGAAGCAGATAAGTCAAAACAGTATGATGAGTACAAGGATAAGGTTGGAGAAATTGCTGTAGGTATTGTTAAGAGAGTGGAATTTGGAAACTTAATAATAGATCTAGGAAAAAGCGAAGCAATAATTAAGAGAGAAGAACTAATTCCTAGAGAAACTTTTAAAAATGGTGATAGAGTAAGGGCATATATTTACGAGGTAAAAAATGATGTTAAGGGTTACCAAGTTTTCTTATCTAGAACACATCCACAGTTTTTATCCAAGCTGTTTTTTCAGGAAGTACCAGAAATTTATGATGGTATAATTGTTGTAAAAAGTGTAGCAAGAGATCCTGGGTCAAGAGCTAAAATTAGTGTGCATACTGAAGACTCAACCATTGATCCCGTCGGAGCTTGTGTTGGTATGAGGGGGTCAAGAGTACAAGCAGTAGTCAACGAACTTCAAGGAGAAAAAATCGATATTGTAACTTGGTCTGATAACCAAGCTACATTTTTAGCAAATGCATTAGCTCCTGCTGAAGTAAGTAAGATTTTTCTATTTGAAGAGAAAAACAAAGTTGAAGTTGTTATTCCTGATGATCAGCTAAGTCTTGCTATTGGTCGAAAAGGTCAAAATGTTAAGTTAGCCTCAAATTTAACTAGTCTTGAAATAGATATTTTAACTGAAGAAGAGGAATCTGAAAGAAGACAACAAGAATTTAAAGAAAAAAGTTTGTTACTTTCAGAATCATTAGATGTTGAGGATGTTATTGCTCAGCTTTTAGTAACAGATGGCTATACATCAATTGAATCCATTGCAGCTGAAACTAGGGAAAACATTGAAAAAATTGAAGGTTTTGACGCTGAACTTGCAAATGAAATCTTAGAAAGAGCAACAAATTATCTTAAGGATCAAGAACAAGAAAATCAAAAGATTATAGACGAAAAAATTAAAGATGAAGACTTAAAAAATTTAGAAGGCATGAATAGCTCAATTTTAGCTGAACTTGCAAAATCTGATATTTTGACAATAAATGATTTTGCTGATCTTGCATCATTTGAACTCATTGATAAAGAAGAAGGAATTCTTAGAAAATTAGAATTAGAAGAAGAAGTAGTCAACAATATGATTATGAAAGCAAGAGAAAATTGGTTTACAGAAACAAACAAGGATTGAAATTGGATAAAGAAAAAGGAAATAAAAAAAAACCTCTAAAATTATCATCTTCAGGAAGACTTCAAATTAGAAAAAACTTAGGACCTTCTGGTGATAAAATTTCATCTAGTGGTAATAAAAAAACAATTCAAATTGTTTTTAAAAATAAAAATAATCAACAGAAAAAATCTTCAACTGCACAGTCAAATTTTAGAGGATCTTCAAGTTTAAGAACTCCACGACCAGCATCACAAGTATCTCCAAATTTTGCTCCGGCAAGTAAGAACAAAGGTTTTGAAAATAAAAATAAAAAAAATACAGACAACAAAAAATCACAACCAAAAAAATCAACTTTAAAACCTATTGAAGATGAATTTAGTAAATTTGATGCAAAAAAGATATTAGAACAAGAGGAACAAGAATTTGATAAGTTTCCAAGTTTAGCTAAAATAAAAAGAGCTAGAGAAAGAGAAAGATTAAAAACTTCCGAATTAAATGAAACTAAAATATCAAGAGAAGTTTCAATACCCGATATAATTACAGTGCAAGAATTAGCTAATAGAATGGCTGAAAAAACTGCTGATGTTGTTAAAACTCTAATGAAGCTTGGTGTTATGGCTAATGCTACACAATCAATCGAATCTGACACAGCTCAATTAGTAGCTGAAGAATTGGGACATAAAGTCAGTATAGTAAAAGATGATGATGTTCTTAGTGAAATAGAGGATTACGAAGATGATCTAAATTTATTAAAAGATAGACCTCCAGTTGTTACAATAATGGGTCATGTTGACCATGGTAAAACTAGTTTGTTAGATGCTTTTAGGCAAACTAATATCGTTTCTGGAGAAGCAGGAGGTATAACTCAGCATATTGGAGCTTATCAAATAAACAACAATGACAAAAAAATAACTTTTATTGATACACCAGGTCATGCTGCATTTTCTAATATGAGAGCAAGAGGTTCTCAAACTACTGACATTATAATACTTGTTGTAGCTGCTGATGATGGGATTAAACCACAAACAATAGAGTCAATAGCACATGCAAAATCTGCAAATGTTCCATTAATTGTAGCAATAAATAAAATAGATCTAGATAATTCAGATCCAGATAAAGTTAGAAATGAATTGTTGTCTCATGAAGTAATTGTAGAAAAACTTAGCGGTGAAGTTCTTGATATTGAAGTATCCGCAATTAAAAAATTAAACTTAGATAAATTAGAGGAGGCAATTCATTTGCAAGCTGATTTACTCAATTTAAAAGCTAATCCTAATAGATCAGCGAGAGGAGTTATTATTGAGTCCAAGTTAGAAAAAGGAAGAGGTTCAGTTGCTACAGTTTTAGTTCAAAAAGGAACTTTGAAAGTTAGTGATATTTTTGTTTCTGGAGCAGAATGGGGAAAAGTTAAGGCACTTATTAACGATAAAGGTGAAAATATAACATTAGCTGAGCCATCTGTTCCTGTAGAGGTTCTTGGTTTTGACTCTAACCCTTTAGCTGGAGATGACTTTATTGTAGTAGATAACGAGTCTACAGCTAGAAAAATTGCTGAATATAGATCTAGTAAAATACAAATTCAAAAAAATACTGTTGCAAAATCTAATGTAGAAGAAATGTTTGCCCAAATAAATAAAGGTGAAGAAACTATTCTTCCAGTCGTGATTAAAACAGATGTACAAGGTTCAGCTGAAGCAATTGAAAATTCAATAACAAAGTTATCTACTGACGAAGTTAAAGTAAATGTAATCTTTAAAGGTGTTGGTGCCATTACTGAAAGTGATGTAACTTTAGCGGGATCTAGTAGAGGTTTTATAGTTGGATTTAATGTAAGGGCCTTACCACATGCTAGGGATATTGCAAAAAGAGATGGTGTCGATATTAGATATTATTCAATAATATATGAACTAATTGATGATATAAAAAATTTACTTACAGGATTGTTAAAACCAGATATTTCAGAAAATATTACTGGCAATGTAGAGATTAGAGAAGTTTTCAATATATCAAAAGTAGGCAATATTGCTGGTTGTATGGTTAAAGAAGGATATATTTCTAGAAAATCACAAATTAGGGTTTTACGTGATAGTGTTGTTATTCATAAAGGCCAAATCAGTAGTCTTAAAAGATTTAAAGAAGAAGTTTCTGAGGTTAAAACCGGTTTTGAGTGTGGAGTAATGATAGATAATTATAGTGATATTAAGGTTGGAGACGTTATTGAAACTTTTGAGGAAATTTCTACAAATAGAAAACTTTAATGAATAATAACTTTAATGGAAACTCAAAGACAGATTAGATTTGGAGAGCTCATAAGATCACTAATTAGTGACTGTTTATTAAAAGAAGATTTCTTCGATGAAAATATAAATCCAACGGCAATAACCGTATCTTTTGTTAGAATGTCAAAAGATTTAAAAATAGCTAACATATATTTTATGCCACTTGGCGGCTTAAATAAAGATAAAATCTTACAGAATCTTAACGACAGAAAATATATATTTCAAAAGTTTTTATCAAAAGCAAAAATTCATTCTAAATTTACACCCAAACTAACATTTTTCTTAGACGATACATTTGATGAAGCAGAAAAGATTGAAAAACTATTAATGAATAAAAATGTTGTCAGAGATATTAAAGAATGAAGAATATTCAAGGATGGATTAACTTATATAAACCAAAGAATTTAACTTCTTTCAAAGCCATAAATCAATTAAAAAAGAAATTTTCTATAGAGAAGATTGGACATGGTGGTACATTAGATCCTGCAGCGGAAGGCATATTACCAATAGCAGTTGGTAAGGCTACTAAACTTATTCCTTTTATTAAAATTAACCTCAAAATATATAATTTTGTTGTAAATTGGGGTTATCAAACAACAACAGATGATAGTGAAGGTGAAATATTATTTCGTTCTAATATTTATCCCACTCTTTCAAATATTAAGAAAAAAGTTAAAAATTATTTAGGCAATATCAATCAAATACCTCCAAAAGTATCTGCAGTAAAAATAAATGGTATAAGAGCTTATAAATTATTTAGACAAAAAAAATCTTTTGATATTCAATCAAAAAAAGTATTTGTTAAAGATTTAAAAGTTGTAAGACACGAAAAATTAAGAACACATTTTAGAATTGAATGTGGCAAAGGTTTCTATATAAGAAGCTTAGCTCGGGATTTGGCTCAAGACCTTGGTACTTATGGCCACATATCAGATCTGGAAAGAGAAAAAGTAGGTAAATTTACAAAAGAAACATCGATTTTACTGGACGATTTACTTAAAATAAGACAAAGGCACGAAGAGATTAATTGTATCTTACCTACAATTTCAATGCTGGACGACATCTTGGCTTATGAAATTGAAGATCTTGATGATATTAAAGATTTGTCATTCGGAAGATCAATTAAAATTGATGAGAAAAAAATTATAAATTCTCAATCAATCTCTCTAGATAGAAAAGTAATTTTTTTATCAAAAAAAGGAGACATTGTCTCAATTGGCAAATTAGTTGGTAATTTGTTTAAACCAAACAAAATTTTATTATAGGAGTATTGATGTCGATATCTAAAGAAGTTAAAATAAATTTAATTAATGAATTTTCTAAATCAGAAAAAGACACTGGTTCAACAAGCGTACAAATTGCCGTAATTAGTGAAAGAATTAAAAATTTAACAGAGCATTTTAAAACTCATAAAAAAGATAATCATTCTAAAAGAGGTTTAGTTGCACTAGTTAATAAAAGAAAAAAACTACTTAACTATCTATCTAAAAAAAATAATTCTGAATATTTAGAATTAATAAAAAAACTAAATATAAGAGGTAAATAAAGAGGAAATAAATATATTATGTTTGATATAAAAAATATAGAAATTGAATGGGCAGGAAGAAAACTTAAATTAGAAACTGGTAAGATCGCAAGACAAGCAGATGCTTCAGTAACTGCAACATACGGCGGTACTACTGTAATGGCAAATGTTGTAGCCGCTAAAGAAGCAAATCCAGACATGGATTTTTTTCCATTAACTGTAAATTATCAGGAAAAATATTATTCTGTTGGTAAAATTCCAGGAGGTTTTTTTAAAAGAGAAGCAAGACCAACAGAAAAGGAGACATTAGTTTCAAGGTTAATTGATAGACCAGTTAGACCACTGTTTCATAAAGATTTTAAAAATGAAACCCAAGTTACATGTACTGTGATATCACACGATCAAGAAAATGATTCGGATATAGTTGCAATGATTGCAGCTAGTGCAGCGTTGACTTTATCTGGATTACCATTTTTAGGACCACTTGGTGCAATTAAAATTGGTTATGTTGATAACGAGTTTATTATTAATCCAAGTAAAAGTGAATTACTAAATTCTAAACTAGAATTAGTATTGGCCGGAACAAAAGAAGGTGTTCTTATGATTGAATCTGAAGCACATGAGCTTTCAGAGAAACAAATGTTAGATGCAGTAGTTCTTGGACAAGAAAATTACAAAGCAGTTATAGAAGCAATTATTTCATTAGCGAAAATAGCTGCTAAAGAGCCATGGGAAATTAAGGAAAAAGATGAAGAAGTAAAAAATCTGCCATCAAAAATCAGTGACCAGTTTGAGAAAGAATTCATCGATGCTTATAAAATAATTGAAAAACAAAAAAGATCAGAAAAATTATCTTCTATAAGAAATGAAATATCTACTAAATTTGAAAGTGAGACACTTTCCTCAGTTTTAGTATCAGATGCAATTAAAAATGTAGAAAAAGATATTGTTAGAGGTGAGTTAATAAATAGTGGAAATCGAATTGATGGACGAGATACAAAAACAGTTCGCCCAATAGTATGTGAAACAGGAATTTTAGAGAGAACACACGGTTCTGCTTTATTTACAAGAGGAGAAACACAAGCACTTGTTGTATCTACTCTTGGAACAGGGTTAGATGAGCAAAGAATTGATGCAATTGATGGAGAATATACTGAAAATTTTATGCTCCATTATAATTTTCCTCCATATTCAGTTGGTGAAGTAGGAAGAATGGGATCAACTAGTAGAAGAGAAATAGGTCACGGTAAATTAGCATGGAGAGCAATACACCCAATGTTACCTTCAAAGGAAAAATTTCCTTATACTTATCGAGTTGTATCAGAAATTACAGAGTCCAATGGTTCTAGTTCAATGGCTACTGTTTGTGGAACTTCTATGTCTTTAATGGATGCAGGAGTGCCATTAGAAAGACCTGTAGCTGGTATTGCAATGGGCTTAATTAAAGATGATAATAAATATGTAATATTATCCGACATTTTAGGCGATGAAGATCATCTAGGTGATATGGACTTTAAAGTAGCTGGAACATCCGAAGGCATAACTTCATTACAAATGGATATAAAAATAACAAGTATAACAGCTGAAATTATGGAAGAAGCATTAGCGCAAGCTAAAGATGGGCGTTTCCATATATTAAGAGAAATGGCAAAGGCAATTGAAAAACCAAATCAATCAATTTCGAAATACGCACCAACAATAACTAATCTGCAAATAAATAAAGATAAAATAAGAGAAGTTATTGGAAAAGGAGGCGCAGTTATTAGAGAAATATCTGAGACAACTGGTGCAAAAATTGAAATTAACGACGAAGGTTTAGTTAGTATTGCAGCCGTAGATCAAAAATCTGGCAATGATGCATTAGAATGGATTAAAGGTATAGTAGAAGAACCAGAGATTGGAAAAATTTATGAAGGTAAAGTAATAAAGATAATGGAATTTGGTGCCTTTGTTAATTTTATGGGGTCTACAGATGGACTGGTTCATATTAGTCAATTAAAGAATGAAAGAGTAGAGAAAGTTGAAGATGTTGTTAATGAGGGAGATATGGTTAAAGTGAAAGTACTAGATGTTGACTCAAGAGGCAAAATAAAACTTTCTATGAAAGCAGTTGAAGCAGAAGAAAAATCTTAAATTACCTAAACTAATTGGACACAGAGGTGTTAGAGATCTGTGTCCAGAAAATACTATAGAATCTATTTCTAAGGCATTTGATATAGGTTTAAGTTATGTAGAAATCGATGTTAAGATTTCTAGAGATAAATTTCCAATTTTACTACATGACGATACATTAGATAGAACAACTAATGGAAGTGGACTTGTAATTGATTATGATTACGAGAATATAAAAAAACTAGATGCGGGAAAATTTTTTTATAAAAAAAATACAAATATATTTGTTCCAAAATTAGAAGATATTCTAAATCTTTGTATTAATAATAATGTTAATTTAAATATTGAATTAAAACCAAATAAAAATTTTGAAAAAGAAAATACTTATCAAATTTATAAACTTACAAAAAATATTAACGAAATAGATATTTTTTTCTCATCATTTGATATGATTTCTATTTTAGAAATTTCAAATCTTTACCCTCAATCTTTTCGAAGTTTTCTACTAGATGATTTTAAAGAATATAATATTGATGATTTAATTAATTTATCAATTAATAACGATTTAAAAATTTGTGGATTAAATATAGATCTTGTTACAGCTGATATTATTAAAAAAATTAAAGAATCAAATATTTCAATTACAGTTTATTCAGATAAAAATATAAATTTATCTAACGCTAATGAGATTTTTTCCTTAGGTGTTGACAGTATTTTTATTGACAATCCTAAAGATTTATTGGGAAAATTTTAAAACTCATTGGGCATTCCAATAATATTATAACCACAATCGACATAATGTACTTCACCAGTAACTGCAGAAGATAAATTACTAACAAAGTATAAAGCAGATTTTCCGATTTCATCCAGTTGTGCATTACGTTTCAATGCTGAATGTTGTTCTGTAAATTTAAACACCTCCCTAGCATTATTTATTGCTGCACCAGCAATTGTTCTCATAGGTCCTGCAGATATTGCATTAACACGAATATTTTTTGTGCCTAAATCTACACTCAAATATTTTACACTTGTTTCTAAAGCTGCTTTTGCAATTCCCATTAAATTGTAATTTGGTATCACTTTATTTGAGCCATAAAAAGTAAGGGTGAGAATACTTCCTCCATCATTCATTATAGGCTCAAAACTTTTTGCAAGACTAGTTAAAGAAAAACAAGATATATCCAAACAATTAATAAAATTATCCTTGGTAGTATCAATATATCTACCATTTAACTCTGACTTATCTGCAAATGCAACAGCATGAATTATAAAATCAATCGTGCCCCATTCTTTTTTTATAATTTCTACAGATTTATTTATTGAGTCATTATTATTAAAATCACATTCTATTAATATATTTGAATTAATTTCTTCAGAAAGTGGTTTCACCCTCTTAAATAATATTTCGTTTTGATAACCAATGGCTATTTCAGCACCATTTTCAGCTAGTTGTTTTGCTATTCCCCATGCAATTGAATGATTATTTGCAATACCAAATACCAACCCTTTTTTATTTCTAAGCATGATATTTTGAAAATACTAATGTTGCATTTGTGCCACCAAAACCAAAACTATTCGACATAACATGCTCAATTTCAACATCATTTTCTGTTTTTAAAAGAATATTACAATCCTTGGCATTATCATCAAGATTATCAATATTTGCAGAGCCACTAATAAAATTATTTTTCATCATCAATAAACTATAAATTGCTTCATGCACTCCAGTTGCCCCTAAAGAATGACCAGTTAAAGATTTTGTTGAGCTCATTTTAGGAATATTTGAACCAAAAACATTTTTGATTGCTTCTAATTCTTTTACATCGCCTATTGGAGTACTTGTTCCATGTGTATTTATATAATCAATTTTACCATCAATATTTTTTAATGCTTGCTTCATACATCTTTCTGCTCCTTCTCCAGAAGGCTGTACCATATCGTACCCATCTGAGGTTGCTCCATATCCAGTTATTTCACCATATATTTCAGCACCTCTAGCTTTTGCATGTTCTAATTCTTCAAGTACTAAAGTTCCACCTCCACCAGCAATTACAAAACCATCTCTGTCCGCATCATATGCCCTTGAAGATTTGTTAGGAGTAGAATTATATTTTGATGACAAAGCACCCATGGCGTCAAATAAAATTGATAAAGTCCAATGGAGTTCTTCACCTCCTCCAGCAAAAACAATATTTTGTTTTCCCATTTGAATTAGTTCGTACGCATTACCAATACAATGTGAACTCGTAGAACATGCTGAAGTAATTGAATAGTTAACTCCTTTAATTTTAAAAGGAGTCGCAAGAGTTGCAGAATTTGTACTAGACATTGCTCTTGGCACCATAAATGGTCCAATTTTTTTTGATCCCGAACTCTTTCCAATTTCAGAAGACTTAAATAAATTTTGTGTAGATGGACCACCTGAACCAACAATTATACCAGTCATTTCATTTGAAATATCACTATCCTCTAGCCCTGAGTCGTCTATAGCATTTTTCATCGCAATATAATTGTAGGCAGCTCCATCACCCATAAACCTTAGTAATCTTCTATCAATTTCGTTGCTAATATTTATATTTGGTTTACCGTGCACAAGACTTCTAAAAGAAAACTCCTCATACTCTTCAGCACTTGTTATTCCAGATTTCAAATTTTTAAGACTGTCTATAACATCCGATTGATTATTACCAATACATGATACTATACCTAAACCTGTTACTACTACTCTATTCATTACTTATTTTCAGGTGAAAATAAACCGACTTTCATATCTTTAGCTTCATAAATTGTTTCACCATCTGCTTTTAAAACACCATCTCCAACACCTAAAATCAATTTTCTTAAAATAAGTCTTTTAAGAGATATATGGTAAGTTACCTTTTTAACTTTTTGTAATACTTGGCCAGTAAACTTAACTTCACCTACTCCCAAAGCCCTACCTCTTCCTTGTTGGCCTAGCCATCCTAAATAAAAACCAAGTAATTGCCACATAGCATCCAAACCCAAACAACCTGGCATAACTGGATCACCTTTAAAATGACATTCAAAAAACCAAAGATTTTCTTTAATATCTAATTCTGCTATAACTTCACCCTTAGAAAATATCCCACCATCCTCATTTATTGACGTAATCCTATCAAACATTAACATTGGGGGCATTGGAAGTTGTGCATTACCTTTTCCAAAAAGTATACCTTTTGCACAATCAATTAATTGATCGTAGGTAAAAGAATTTTGTTTCATAATTTTAATTAAACTTTTTTTGTCTATTTATCAATTAACTTAAATAGAATTTAAATAACAATCATGTTTACTTTTAATAATAATATTATCAATGCTTAGTTTTTTGCCATCAGAAATTGTCATTATATTAGTTTCATCCTTTAAATTTAAAGAAAAATTAATTATTTTTTGAGCTGCAATCAAACCCGCTAACCCTGCAGAAATACCCGAAATACCAACTACACTACACCTGGGAAGATCAACATCATCCTTGTTAGGAAATATGCAATTTAAACATAGATGATAATTTTTGTTTGAATTATTGAAAAATATCACTTGTAAATCATGTCTTAATGCTGAAGAATATAAAAAATTGATAGAGTTTTTTAGACAATATTCATTTAATAATTTAGAACTTAACCAATCATCTGTTGCATCTACAATTATAGAACATTCTTTTAAAGAATTTAAATTTAAAGAATTAACATTCTCATCTATGGTATTAATTTTACAATCAGCATTTACTAATATTAACTTACTTTTTGCTACATCAACCTTTTTTTTTCCAATATCATTTAAGTTATATAATATTTGCCTATTAAGATTACTTTTTTCAACAAAATCTCCATCTACTAATAATAATTCCTTAATCCCAGAGTTTACCAAATATTGACTTAAGGGACATCCTATTCCTCCCATACCAACAATACCAATTTTTATTTTTGATAATTTTTTTAGATTTTTCTCAGAAAATTCATTTAAAATAAATAATCTACTAAAAATTTCATATTCTTCTTCAGAGTAATTATTCATAATTCTATATGGTGTTATAAATTTGTTTAATAATTTGCTTTGCACAATTTACTTTTGTCATTTTTTTAAATTTTTTTATCTGGTTTTTTGTAATTATTGATATTTGATTATAATCTGAACCAAATACTTTATTTTTATCATGAATCTTATTGTAAACAATCATATCACATTTTTTGTTTAGTAATTTTTTTTTTGCATTATTAACACCTCCTGTCTCTGCTGCAAATCCTACTAAAAATTTAGGCCTTTGAGTTTTACTTTTTCCAATTTTTTCTAAAATATCAATATTCTTTGAAAGACTAATATTTAATTTTTTATTTTTCTTTATTTTTGATTTATTGATATTTTTATTTTTGAAATCAGATACTGCAGCAGTAAAAATTCCTATATCAATTTTAGAAATTTTTTTAATTTTCTCATACATTTCGTCTGCAGATTTTATTTGAATAAATTTTAAATTTGGTGGAGGATCTAAATTTGTTGGTCCAGATATCAAGATTACTTTTGCACCATGCAAAACAAGTTGTGAAGCAATTTCATAACCTTGTTTTCCAGATGATTGATTTGATATAAATCTAACTGGATCAATCATTTCAATTGTCGGTCCTGCAGTTACTAAACATTTTTTATTTTTTAATAAATTAATATTTTCTAATCTATTAATAATTCTATTAGCTATATTTTTTGAGTCATCAATTCTACCTAAACCATATTCTCCACATTTTAGGTTTCCAATTCTTGGACCAATAAATTCATTACCATTATTTTTTAATAATCTGACATTTTTTTTATTAATTTTATTATGCCACATGAAACTATTCATTGCCGGTACAAATAAAATTTTTTTATTAGAAGCAAGTAATGTATTAGAAGCTAAATTATCACCAAAACCATTAGCAAATTTAGCTATAGAATTAGCTGTAGCTGGACATACAACTATCATATCATTTTCTCTTGATAAATTAATATGAAGCATCTTATTTCTTCTCTCTGAGCTATCAGTGAAAAATCTATTTTTTACAATTTTTTTTATATGACTTATTTTTAAATACCTTTTTGCTTCCTCGGTTAATATACAGCTAATTTTAATATTGTTATTAAGTAGCATATTCATAATTTCTTCACATCTTGAAGCTGCAATAGATCCAGTTATAATAAATAAAATTTTTTTCATTAGATTTTATAACCTATATGAATTGCAACTATACCATTAAACAAATTAAAAAATTCAACATTTTGAAAACCACTAGTAATTAATGATTTACTAAGTTCTTCCTGTGATGGAAAAACATCTATACTTTCACTTAAATATTTGTAAGCAGATTTATCTTTTGCAATTATATCTCCTAATAATGGTATAATTTTTGATTTATATAATTTATATGATTTAGAAACTAAAGTTGATTTTGGACTACTAAACTCCAAACAACAATATTTTCCACCTGGTTTAAGAACCCGATATGCCTCTTGCATAGATTTTTTGTATTCGGTTACATTTCTTAAACAGAATGAAATTATATAATTATCAAATAAGTTACTTTCAAATTTAAGACTTTCTGCTCGTCCAACCACGTATTTTATATTTTTATTAGCTTTTAACCTCTTTTTACATTGGTTTAGCATTTCTTTATTTTGGTCTAATAAATACAACTTATTATTTAAATTTCTGTTTATTATTTCATTTGCTATGTCGCCGGATCCCGAACCAACATCTAAGATTATATCATTTTTCTTAATATCTATAATTTCAACAAATCTTTTTTTCCATAATCTGTGCATGCCTAAACTCATCAAATCATTCATTAAATCATAATTAGAAGCGACACTTGAGAATACATTTTGAACAAGTTTAGTCTTTTGTTTTGAATTAACTTTTGTATAACCAAAATTATATTGTTTTTTCATTATGCCAGAATTACCTGAAGTTCAGACCACTGTAAAAGGGCTTTATATTATTTTGAATCATCAAATAACTTATATTAAAATTCATACAAAAAAACTTCGTTTCAAAATACCATTTGATATTAAAAAAAAATTACTAAACTCCAAAATATCTAATATTAGAAGAATTGCAAAATATATTATTATAGATTTAAATAATGAATATTCACTAATTGTGCATTTAGGCATGTCTGGAAGATTAAAAGTTGTTTTTTCAAAGTACAATATAGTTAAGCATGATCATTTTATAATACATTGTAACAATGAGAGAAGTATCGTTTATAACGACCCAAGAAAATTTGGATTTATAGATATTGTAAGAACAAAAGATTTACAAAAACGAAAATATATTATGAATCTTGGGATTGATGCTCTAAGTCTAGACCTTAAACCGTCTCTATTATATAA
Organism: uncultured Alphaproteobacteria bacterium; assembly: GCA_902630465.1. Classification (GTDB taxonomy): domain Bacteria; phylum Pseudomonadota; class Alphaproteobacteria; order HIMB59; genus CACPNW01. Next base: position 15,435 of record CACOVJ010000001.1, read on the forward strand.
AAAAATATTTAAATCTGAGGTACCAATTAAACAAATATTGCTTAATCAAAAAATAATTGCTGGTATAGGTAATATTTATGCTTCTGAAATCTTATTTGATGCTAAAATTTCACCGAAAGCTCTAGGTAAAGAATTGGAAATTAGTCTCATATCGAAACTAATTAAGTCTATAAGAAAAATATTAAAGAAAGCTATCAGATTAGGAGGGTCGAGTATTAGAGATTATAGGTCTAGTGATGGTACTTTAGGTAATTTCCAATCTAATTTTAAAGTATATAACAAAGAAGGTAAAATTATAGGAAATGACAAGGTAATAAAAATTGTACAGTATGGAAGGTCAACTTTTTATTGTCCAAATTTGCAAAATATTAAATAATATAATATTAAATATTAATTGACTTAATTGATTTTAAATTTATAGCATGCATATGGCTAATCATGCATCTGCAAAAAAAAGATCAAGACAGACTAAAAATAGAACTTTAGTTAATTCTAAGTACCTTTCGAAGTTTAGAACTGCTCTAAATAAACTTAACGCCTCTATAGATGCTAAAAATGACCAAGAAATTCAGAAATCCTTTAGCTCTGTCAACTCTATAATGGCTAAAGCACTAAAAAAGGGTATTTTTAAAAAAGAAAACATATCCAGAAAGTTATCCTCTCTATCAAATAAAATTTCAAAAATTTAATTTTTTTTTTATTTTTTTACTTTTCTTCTTGCTAAAAATACTTAAAGGGTGTTGACTATCTAAATTATTTTGGTGATATAATTTTACGACTTTCGATTTTTTTTCGTAAGATTTTAAAAAAAATAAAAATCGTCTATTAGGGGGACAATGGACAATACATCTGAAACATTTGAAGAAAGTAATTGGTCCTCCTTAAAAAAAGATTTAAAAAAAACAGTCGGTGATACAGCCTTCAACAATTGGTTAAAACATCTTAATTACGTCTCAGTTGAAAGCAGTACAATTACATTTTCAGTCCCAACAAAATTTTTAAGAGACTGGATCGTAAACAATTATTCAGATAAAATAAAAAATACTTCTAAGAAATATATTGATAAAATTGACACAATAAAATTTGTTGTAAAGCCTAGTGGTGGTAGAATTGTTCCTGGAACTACACGTACAATTAAAAGCACAGATAATCATTGGAAGTCTACTTTAGATGTTAGATCAAATCAAAGTTCAACATATCCTAATGAATTCGGAGCTCCGCTTGATCCAAGGTTTACATTTGATAATTTTGTAGTTGGTAAACCAAATGAGTTAGCATTTGCAGCGTCACAAAGAGTAGCTGAAGCAGATAAAATTACCTTTAATCCACTTTTTCTATGTGGAGGTGTTGGTTTAGGCAAAACTCATTTAATGCATGCTATAGGTTGGAAAATAAAACAACAACAACCAGATAGAAAGGTAATATATCTGTCTGCAGAAAAATTTATGTATCAATTTGTTAGAGCTCTCAGATATAAGGATACATCAGCATTCAAAGAACAATTTAGATCTATTGATGTTCTTATGATTGATGATGTTCAATTCATAAGTGGTAAAGATAATACACAAGAAGAGTTTTTTCATACATTCAATGCGCTAATTGAACAAAATAAACAAATAGTAATTTCAGCAGATAAATCTCCATCAGATTTAGATGGTGTTCAAGAAAGACTAAAGTCTAGACTTGGCTGTGGTCTTGTTGCTGATATACATCCAACCACATATGAGCTTAGACTTGGTATATTAATTGAAAAAGCACAAAAAAGAGGTGTTGAGATACCGCCTAAGGTTCTTGAATTTTTATCCCATCGAATAATATCAAATGTTAGGGAAATGGAAGGGGCCCTTAATAGATTAGTAGCTCATGGTACATTAGTGGGCACTCCTATTACAATTGAAACAGCACAACTAGTGCTTCAAGACCTATTAAAATCATCAAATAAGAAAATAACTATTGAGGAAATACAAAAAAAAGTTGCTGAACATTTTAACATAAGAATCACTGATATGCACTCACCTAGAAGGTCAAGATCAGTTGCAAGACCAAGGCAAATTGCTATGTACCTAGCAAAATCTATTACATCCAGATCTTTGCCAGAAATTGGTAGAAAATTTGGTGGACGTGATCATACAACTGTTATGCATGCTGTAAAAAAAATTGAAGAGTTAAAACTTTCTGATGTAAACTTTAATGAAGACCTTGAATTATTAAAAAGACTTATAGATTCTTAAATTAATTTATCATATATTTAAGACATGAAGTTCCAGATTTCAAAAAACAAAATGTTTAATGGTTTATCACACTTGCATGGTATTGTTGATAAGAAGAATTCACTACCTATCCTATCAAATATTTTACTAGAGGTAAAAGACAATACTCTAGTTTTATCTTCTACTGATATGGATATCTCAATTGTTGAAAAGTTGGATTGTAATGTCCTCGAAGATGGAGCAACAACTATAAACTCTCAAATATTGTATGACATTGTAAGAAAGCTTGATGATAACACCGACGTAGAATTTATTTCAAACGATGGCAATATTCTTACCTTAAGGGCTAGTGGTTCAAGATTTTCTCTATCTTGCCTTCCAAAAGAAGATTTTCCAATAATTGACCAGCAAAATGATGGAACTAATATAAAAATAAATTCGAAAGATCTTTTTAACTTAATAGATAAAACAAAATTTGCGATATCAAATGAAGAAACAAGATATTTTCTTAATGGTTTATATTTTAATCTATATACTATTGATAAAAAAACTAATTTAACTCTCGTAGGTACTGATGGTCATCGCCTAGCTAAATCTACACATTTGATTGAACAGTATATAGATCAAACTTTAGGTGTTATAATACCAAAAAAAACAATAAATGAATTGTCTAAGTTACTTTCAGATATTAATGAAAATATAGAAATTATTATAAGTCCAAGCAAAATAATATTCTTCATAAACAACTTAGTTTTAATATCAAAACTTATTGATGGAACTTTTCCTGACTACAAAAGGGTCATACCTTCAGAAAACAAAAATTCAGTTGAAATTAATAGAGAGCAATTATTATCTGCAGTTGATAGAGTTAGCACAATTGCTAATGAAAAATCACCAGTAATAAAGTTTAATTTAATGAAAAATATAGTTAACTTGAATACTATAAATAATGATAACAGTACAGCAACAGAAGATATAAAATTAAATTACGATGGTGAGGAGTTTGAAATAGGTTTTAATTCTAAATACATAATGGATATAATAAATAATTTAGAAGATGAAACTATAGAATTAAAATTAAAAGATGGATCATCTCCCATTACTGCCGAACAAAAATCAAATTCAAATTTAGTTTATGTATTAATGCCAATGAGAGTCTAAGAAAATTTGGCCAAGTTAAATAATATTTCATTATATAATTTTAGAAATTTTGAAAATTTTAAAATGTCATTTAAGGATAAAACCAATATTTTTTTTGGTGACAATGGATCAGGGAAAACAAATATTTTAGAGAGTATTTCTTTGTTAGGTAAGGGCAGGGGGATTAGAAATTCACAAATTTTTAATTTAATACAGCATAATAAGGAAAATTTTTTAATTAATAGTTCTCTTGAAATAGAAAAAAATAATTATGACATTAATGTACTTTCAAAAAAAAATAATAACAAATTATATAAACAGACTTTAGTTAACAATGATTCATCTAGCGAAAATCTTAATTTTTTAAATTCATCTATTTCTTTTTTAATATTTTTACCTGAAATGGAAAGATTGTTTCAATCTTCACCATCATATAGAAGAAATTTTATAGATAGATTAATTTACTCTTATAATAATTCCTATAATAAAATTATAAATAAATATAAAAAAAAAATACAGGAAAGAAGTAGAATATTACAACTAAAAACTTTTGATACAAGCTGGATAAATGTTGTTGAAACTGAAATTTCTCAAATTGGGTTAGAAATTTACAGCTTAAGAGCTTTACAAATAAAAGTCTTAAATGAATATTTAAATATTATTAATAAAAATAATGATTACAAATTTAACATCAGTTTTAAATTAGATGATAGTTTCTATAGTCATAATTTAAATCAAGAAATTTATTTATCATCGCTTTTAAAATCAAGAGAGATTGATATGAAAATAGGAGGATCAAAAATAGGACCACATAAGTCAGATTTTTATGTGAATATAGATAGTCAATATAATGCTTCTCAATTATCAACAGGCCAACAAAAAACCGTAGTTCTTATGACATTGCTTGCTCAATGCTATTATCTTGTAAACAATAAAAATATTAAGCCAATTATTCTTTTTGATGAGATTTGCTCTCATTTAGATTCTAATAATAGAAAGTTATTATTAGATATGATAGACAGTTTTGATATACAATTTTTTCTAACTGGGACAGAAAAAACTTTATTTTCTTTTATATCAACAAATGTACAATATTATAATATAGTATAAAAATGAATAACGAATATTCTTCAGACTCCATTAAAGTCTTAAAAGGCTTAGAAGCTGTGAGAAAAAGGCCAGGTATGTATATTGGAGACACTGATGATGGGTCAGGTCTTCATCAGATGATATACGAAGTTCTCGATAATTCTATTGATGAAGCACTTGCAGGATATTGTGACAAAATTCAAGTTATTCTAAACACAGATGGTACAGTCACAGTTATAGATAATGGCAGAGGTATACCTGTTGATCTTCATAAAACTGAGAAAATTCCAGCAGCTCAATTGATAATGACTGAATTGCACGCAGGGGGTAAATTCGATCAAAATAGTTATAAAGTTTCTGGCGGGTTGCATGGTGTTGGTGTTTCAGTAGTTAATGCACTTTCAGAATATCTTATTCTAAAAATAAACAGGGATGGAAAAATTTATAACTTAGAATTTAAAAATGGTTTAATTACTAAAGAACTGAATATAATTGGAGACTCAGAAAAAATTAATAACAGCTATTTTACAGGTACTGAAATAACTTTTTTACCAACTACTTCAATTTTTAAGAACATTGATTTTAATTTCAAAACTATAGAAAAAAGATTAAGAGAGCTTGCTTTTTTAAATACAGGAATAAGCATAGATCTTATTGATAAAAGGCAATCTAAAGAAATTTTTATTAACTTTAAGTACAATGGAGGTATTAAAGAGTATGTAAAATTTCTAAATAATGGCAAAAATGTTATTCATAACAAACCTATATCTTTTAGTGGTGAAAAAAATAATATTTCTATTGAATGTGCGTTACAATGGACTGATAGTTACCATGAGAATACAATTTGTTTTACAAACAATATAGTCCAAAGAGACGGAGGCACACATCTCGCAGGATTTAGAGGAGCTTTAACAAGGTCTATAGTTAATTACATAAATAAGAATACTAAAGGCTCAAATAATATTACAGGTGATGATTCCAGAGAAGGACTAACATGTATAATTTCTGTAAAATTACCCGACCCTAAATTCTCAAGTCAAACCAAAGATAAACTTGTTTCTTCTGAAGTTAGACCAGTAATAGAATCAATTAGTTTATATAAGATTGAACAATGGATAGAAGAAAACCCAAGTGAAATAAAAAAAGTAATAGATAAAATTGTTGAAGCATCTAATGCAAGGGAGGCTGCTAGAAAGGCAAGAGAACTGACAAGAAGAAAAACTGGATTAGAAAATACTTCACTTCCAGGTAAGTTAGCAGATTGCCAAGAAAAAAATCCTCAATTTTCTGAGTTATTTATAGTCGAAGGAGACTCAGCAGGTGGTTCCGCAAAACAAGGAAGAGATAGAAAAAACCAAGCTATACTTCCATTAAGAGGAAAAATTTTAAATGTAGAAAGAGCTAATGAAAAGCAAGTTTTAACAAGTAATGAGATTGGAGCCTTGATAACAGCAATTGGAGCTGGAGTTGGTAATCCAACAGACGATATTAATCAAAATAGAGTTGATGGAAAATTTGACTTGGATAAAATGCGATATCATAAAATAATTATTATGACTGACGCAGATGTAGATGGGAGTCATATAAGAACACTTCTTTTGACATTTTTCTACAGGCATATGAAACCAATAATTGATTCAGGTAGACTATATATCGCTCAACCACCTCTTTATAGAGTAAAAAAAGGTAATTCAACGGTATATAAAAAAGATGAAAATGATTTGGAAGACTATCTAATTCAAGAAGGATTAAAAAATACATTTTTAAAAAATACTCAAAACACTCAAATTGGCGGTGAACAATTAAGGCAAATAATATATTTATCAAAAAAAACTAAAAATCTTGTTACTCCTCTGACAAGAAGAATTGATAATAGCAACATAATTGAACACGCAGCTATTGTTAGAGCTCTAGATCTTAGAAATTTAAAAGATAAAAAAATTTCTTCTGAAATTGCTAAGTATTTACAGCAAAGACTTAACTTAATTTCAAATATTTCAGAAAAAAATTGGAAAGTGTCTAATACTGATGATTCATTGTTTATTGAGAGAACAATAAGAGGGTTTACAGAAAAATTTATTATTGACGAAAATTTTATAATTACACCAGAAGCTAAAGCATTAAATGAAATAAGAGATGATTTAATGGAAAATTTCTACCGATTAAAGGAAGATGGCTGTGGTATCATTAAGAATAAAAATGATGAATATAATATTTTTGGCCCATTAGATTTAATTAATAAAATTCTTGAAATTGGTAAAACAGGTATTCAAGTAAACAGATATAAAGGTTTGGGAGAAATGAACCCTGATCAATTATGGGAAACAACATTAGATAAAAACGAACGTATATTATTATCTGTAAAAATTAATGAAGTTGATGAAGCAAATAAAGCATTTGAAGATTTAATGGGTGGAGAAACGGACGCAAGGAAAAAATTTATTGCAGAAAACTCTTTAAAAGTGGCGAATTTAGATATTTAAAAAAATTCAATGAATACAATATTGCTAGGAAATTTAATTAAGATTAGATGGATTGCAATTTTTGGTCAACTACTTGCCATATTGTTTGTGGCTTTTGTACTCAAAATTCAAATTCCTTTCTTATATGCTTTTGTAATTATACTTATTTCTATTACGATTAATTTTTATTCATATTTTGAGGAAAGAATTAATAAATCAATAAGTAATACGAAAGCATTTTTTTATTTACTATTTGATACTTTACAACTTGGCATATTACTATTTTTAACAGGAGGTATAATAAATCCTTTCTCAATATTAATTTTAGCTCCTGTAATTACTTCTGCTTCTTATTTACCTGCATTACTAACAGTGATTTTATCTTTAATTTCTATTATAATTATAATAATTCTCAGTTTTTACTTTATCCCTATAGATCTAGGTAAAGAGTTTATTCTCACTGAAATATATACGTTTGGTCTTGTATCTTCACTAATAATCACTGTTATTTTTATAGCAATTTATGCATATCTTTTTGCAAGTTCATCTCGTAAAATTTCTAATGCCCTTTCCATTTCTAAATTACAAATACTTAATCAAAAAAAAATGTCTGAAGTAGGATCTTTAAGTGCTGCTGCAGCACATGAGCTTAGTACACCACTTAACACAATATACCTAATTTTAAATGATTTATTAAAGGATAAAAAACTAAATGAAGATCAAAATATAATTAAAGATATTAAATTATTAAAATCTCAAGCCGACAGATGTAGAGAAATATTACAAAAATTATCTAAAAATCCATTAAAATTAAAAGATAAATTTCTTAATAAAGTAAAATTTTCTGATTTAATAAAAATTAATTTTGAAAAATTCAATAATAATAAAAAATTAATTATATCTAAAAATATCCAAAGTGACGAACCTGAAATAACTTTTAAAGATGAAATAATGTATGCACTTGGAAATATTATTCAAAATGGAATTTTGTATGCTTATAAGACTGTCTCAATTGAACTATTCTATTCAGATAAAAGTATACTAATAAAAGTATCTGATGATGGACCTGGTTTTTCTAAAGATATTCTTGATAAACTTGGTGAACCCTACATATCTAAAAACAGTAACGGAATGGGATTAGGTATATTTATTGCAAAAAATTTAATAGAAAATATGGGTGGAAATATCAAATTTTATAATTCAAAACTTGGAAAACCAATTGTTGAAATAAGCTTTGATAACTCTATCTTAAGAATATGAATATGAAGTTGTTAATAGTAGATGATGATCTCCCTTTTAGAGAAAGACTAACAAGATCAATGGAAAAAAAAGGCTTTGAGGTAACCGCTTGCCAAGGCTTTAAGGAATCTCTTGATATTTTTAATAATACTAAATTTGATTATGCGGTAGTTGATATGAGGTTAGAAGATGGATCTGGACTTGAGCTAGTAAAAGAAATTCAAAAAATAAGCCCAGAAACCAAATCATTGCTCCTCACAGGTTATGGAAATATAGCAACTGCAGTTGCCGCTATTAAATCTGGCGCTATTGATTATTTGCCAAAACCTGCTGAAATTGATCAAATATTTGATGCTTTAACAAATTCCAAGGAAGTTCTTCCCCCTCCACCAGAAAACCCTATGACTGCTGATAGAATAAGGTGGGAACACATTCAAAGAGTGTTTATACAATGTAAGCGTAATGTTTCTGAAACTGCTAGAAGACTTAGAATGCATAGAAGAACTCTTCAAAGAATTTTGAATAAGCATGCCCCAAGAGAATAGTAAAAGCTTATCAATCGTTATTCCAGTTTATAATGAACAAAATTTTCTTCGCAAATTATTTGATGAATTAATTTTATATTTTAATAGTACAGATGTAGAAGTAATAACAGTTGATGATGGCTCAATAGACAATAGTCCTCAAATAATTAGTGAGTTCTTAAACTCAAACAAATATAAGTTTGATTTTAAACCAATAAGATTAGATATAAATTCTGGCAAAGGTAAAGCAATTCAAACAGGTATCAAAAAATCGATTGGAGAATATATACTTTTGCAAGACGCTGACCTTGAATTAGATACTAAAGACTCAAATGAAATGTATAACATGATTAAAAGTAATGATGATATTAAATGTATATTTGGAAGTCGTTATCTTTCAGGAAAATTAAAAAAAAACAACTATTTTTTTAATAATTTAGTAGGAAAAATAAATTCATTAATTTTTAATATTTTTTTTGCTCAATCATTGAGTGATGTTCATTGTGGATTAAAAATATTACATCGTTCAGTAATAAAAAAAATCGATCTTACAATCAATGATTTTGGAATAGAAATTGACATTGCATCTCAAATTGTTCGGAATAATTTTTTTATATATGAATATGGAGTTTCGTACTATTTTAGGACTAAAGAACAAGGAAAAAAAATTACATGGCTCGATGGTTTAAAATCTTTTTTTTATTTATTTAAAGCTAGATATTTTGATAATACTACATCAACTAATATTTCTATTTTATATTCTTGCTTATATATGACTTATGTTGGTTCATTTTTTGGTATGGGTTTAGGAAAAACTTTATTTATGATATTTTTTTTTATAATTGGATCTATTCTTGGCATACATTTTAAGATCATATCTTCTTCAATTATTTTATTTTGTATTTATCTTGGTTCATTATTTGGAAATGGAAATGGAACTTCTTTAGCTGTCTTGGTTTTTTTTATAATAGGAATAATTATCGCAAAATATGTTAAAAAAAATTATTCAAAATCAATATTTGGAATTTATCTTTAATTTACTTAAACACAAACAAACCCCGATAATAAAAAATACTAATATACCATACCAATTTTTTATTAAACTGCCTGTGGACATAATTGGCCAGAAAAGAATAATCAAAACAACAATAGAAAGTATTTTAAATTTTTGTTCACCATCATTTTTTTCAATAAGTACTATGATTGTAAATAGATATATTAAAAATGTTGAAAAGACTATTAATCCACCTTCAGCTAACCACTGTATATATGTGTTATGAGGATGAGAGGCACAATTATAATTAGTCATTAATTTATTATATTCATCAATTTGATTACATAAATATTCGAAATTACTTATACCTATTCCGGTTATTGGATTACTAACAAACATTTTATAAGATAATAAATATATTTCACCATAAGCGGAGGTGTTAAAATTTTTAATAATTTTGAAAAAACTTGGTTGTATATCAATGATTTTTGAACAGATTTTATTCTTGTCTTCTTCGCAGTTAAATTTCTTTTCAATCTTTAATCCTTGGTGAAATTCATTTGAATCAATAACCTCAAAATCATTATAAAATGGATGATATTTATAAATTGCAAATATTAATAATAATCCTAATATGCATGATGTTAGCACTGTTACTCTATAATTTTTTAAAAAAATTAATAAAATGATTAAAGCCAATGAAAATGTTGCCAAGGCCATTCTTTCTCCTGAAGCAAAGCATACAACTAAAATAGTTGTAAGGTAAATTGTATGAGCAAATTTGATTCTATTAAATTTTTTATTGTAAAGAAGGTATGCGTATCCTAACAAACCAAATTTTGAGAGATATGATCCAGGCACTAATTCATCACCAAATGGACCAGTAAGCCTTCCATACCAATTTGATTTAAAACCAATTAGGTCCTTACCAAACCCATTTTTAGAAGTATAGTTTAAAAATTGATATAAACTATCTATTGAAACAAAAATTACTGCCAAAAATATAATTAATAATAAATAATTAAAAATCTTATCATTTATAAAAAAAAAATAGTAACAACAAATTGGAATTAGCAAATACCTTAAAAAAATTATAGAATCTTGAAATGAATTTATTTTGTTAAATGAAAAAAAGCTTATAAAAATTAAACTAATCCAAAATATTAATGATACTTGAATAAATTTTTGTTTAAACAAACCATTATTTTTTTCCATAATGATCAACCAGATCATACCAAATATTGTACCAAATGTAATTATTAAGTCAGGAATTGCAGGACCCGTTATCAAAAAGATAGGAATTAAAATAAATAAATAAGTAAAAATTTGTTTAATATTAATTTTCATTATTTTTTGTTAATTTAAGGAAAACATCTTCTAGGTCACTTTCAGATGTATTTATTTCTTTAAAATCTATTTTGTTTTTATTTATAACATCAATAATTGATTTAAGGTTTGTTTTATTTTTGTCATATTGTAAAATTAGTTCGTTCTCATTTTTAATTGGATTATAAAACTTTAAGTCTTCTGGAATTTGAAATTTACCATTTATAATAAATGATACAGTCTTATTTGAAATAATCTTTAAAAGGTTCTGTTTTGAATCTTCTTTAATTTTCTTTCCGTAATTTATTATAGAAATATTATCACATAAATTTTCAGCTTCTTCTAAATAGTGAGTAGTTAAACATATAGTAGTTCCTAAATTATTAATTTTTTTTATATAATTCCAAACAGATGATCTGATTTCTATATCCACACCTGCTGTTGGTTCATCTAAAATTAACATTTCAGGACTATGTACTAAGGCTTTTGCAATAAGTAATCTACGTCGCATGCCCCCAGACAATGTCCTTGCGTAGGCATGCCTTTGCTCATTTAATTTTAAGTTGTGAAGTATTTCATCTGTTTTCCTTTTACTTTTAGGAATTCCATAGAGACCTGCTTGTAACTCAAGTAGTTCCAGAGGTGAAAAAAAAGGATCAATATTAAGTTCTTGAGGTACAATACCAATTTTATATTTGCTTAATTTTGCATCTCTATCAATGTCTATTCCACAAATACTAACATTACCTGTATTTTTTTTAACTAGACCACCAAGTATATTAATAAATGTTGATTTCCCAGCTCCATTAGGGCCTAATAAACCATGAATACTTCCTTTCTTAATCTGGATATTAAAATCAATAAGTGCTCTGATTTCCTTAGATCTTTTAAAAAAAATCTTATTTACATTTTTTGCTTCAATTGAATATTTATAATCTGACATTAATTTAAAATCTTATATATTTAAATTTATAATGAATAAAAAGAGCAGATTAATATTAGTTGACGGTTCTGCCTACATTTTTAGGGCATATTATGGGCTCCCACCTATGAATCGCTCAGATGGAACTCCAATAAACGCAGTTTTTGGTTTTACAAATATGCTTGTTAAACTTATCGAAGATTATAGTGACGATAAAATGATTGTGATTTTTGACGCTGCAAGACAAAATTTTAGAAATAAAATTTACAAAGAATATAAAGCAAATAGAGGAGAAGCTCCTGACGACTTAATACCTCAATTTCCATTAATTAGGGAATGTGTAGAGAGCTTTAATATACCTCAACTAGAAATGGAAGGTTTTGAAGCAGATGATCTAATTGCAACATATTCTGAGTTAGCAAAAGAAAAAGATATCGAGACCATTATTGTTTCTTCAGACAAAGATTTGATGCAGTTAGTTAATGAAAGTGTAACTATGCTTGACCCTATGAAGAATAAAAAAATTGAAATAAAGGATGTAGAAGAGAAATTTGGAGTTAAACCTGAAAAAGTAATTTATATACAAGCACTCACAGGTGATAAAGTAGATAATATACCCGGGGCTCCTGGAATTGGTCCTAAGACAGCATCGCAATTAATAAATGAGTTCAATGATATTGAAGGTTTGCTAAAAAATCTTGATAAAATTAAACAAGAGAAAAGAAGAAATATATTAATGGAATCAAAAAATGATATTAGATTAAGTTTAGAGCTTGTAACACTAAAAAAAGATGTCAAAGTACCTGAGAGTATTAACAAAATCAGAACCTATAATGAATTAAAAAAAGAAAATAATAACATCTTTGAATTCCTTAATGTTCAAGGCTTTAAATCAACATCTGAAAGATTAAAATCTAACAATTTTATATCTAACGAGAATGATAAGATAATTAAGAAAAAAGAAATAGAACCAAACTATCAATTAATTAATTCAAAGGAAAATTTTGCAAAAGTTTTAGAGGAAATTGAAAAAATTGGTATGTGTGCAATTGATACTGAAACTAACTCACTCAATATAGAAAAAGCTAAATTAGTTGGAATATCACTCTGTTATAATGAAAACATTTCATACTATATTCCTATAAACCATACTACTTTAGATGGTTCCAAAAAAATTGATAATCAGCTAGAGGAAAAATATGTAATTAATCATATTAATAAAATTTGTGAAAATGAATCAATCCTAAAAATTGGTCAAAACATAAAATATGATATTAGAATTTTAAATAAGTACGGAGTTAATTTTAAAGCAATAGCTGATACAATGCTAATTTCCTACTCAATTGATAATGGCATTTATAAGCATAATTTAGATGATCTATCATTTAACCACTTAAATCATACAACTATTAAATTTAAGGAAGTTGTTGGCACAGGAAAAAATGAAATTACTTTTGATAAAGTAACTATTGATAACGCAATTAATTATGCTGCCGAAGACTCTTTATTAACATTCAGACTATTTCAAAATCTTTATCCTCGTTTAATAAAAGAAAAGGCTAATTTTGTTTATCAAAATATCGATTTGCCCCTTGTAGAGGTATTATCTTCAATCGAAGCAAATGGAATAGAGGTAAATAAAAAGTTTTTAACAAACCTAAGCAATGAATTTGAAAACGAAAGTAAAAAACTTGAAAAGAATATTTACAAACTTTCAAAAGAAGAGTTCAATATCGGATCACCTAAACAATTAGGAGAGATATTATTTGTTAATCTTAAAATATCTGGCGGTAAAAAAACTAAATCAGGAACATATTCTACAGATTCTTCAACTTTAAATAATTTAGCCTCAGATGGATTTGAAATTGCTCAACTAGTTCTTGATTGGAGAGAATTAACAAAACTTAAATCAACTTATACAGATGCTTTATTTAGATTAACAGATGATAAAAGTAGAGTTCATACATCATTTGGTTTAGCTAATACACTAACAGGTAGATTAAGCTCGACAGATCCCAATCTTCAAAATATTCCAATTAGAACTGAAAATGGAAAAAAAATAAGAACAGCTTTTATTAGTGGCAAGGGAAAAAAACTAGTCAGTTTCGATTATTCTCAAATAGAATTGAGATTAGCTGCGGAAATTTCAGGAGATAAAAATTTTATTAAAGCTTTTAAAAATGATGAAGATATTCATGCATCAACAGCCAAGGAAATATTTAATTTGAAAGATAGTCAAATAAACAATGATTATAGAAGAAAAGCAAAAGCAATTAATTTTGGTATTTTGTATGGCATTAGTCCATATGGCTTGGCTAAACAACTTGATATTTCAAACACAGATGCAAAAAACTATATAAACGAGTACTTTAATAAATATCCAAATATTAAAAAATATATGGATCATCAAATTGATTTTGCCAAAACAAATCAATATGTAGAAACAATTTTTAAAAGAAAAATTAATATCAAGGGAATTTCAGATAAGAATTTTGCTGTTAGAGGTTTCGCAGAAAGACAAGCTATTAATGCTCCAATTCAAGGTAGTGCAGCTGATATTATTAAGTTAGCAATGATTGAAATCCATAAAGAGATAAAACTTAAAAACATTGATGCAGAAATGCTTTTGCAAGTACATGATGAACTGATTTTTGAAGTAGAAAGTAAAAATTATGAAAATTTAGTAAAAAATGTAAAAAAAATTATGCAGTCAGTACATTTAAAATATAAAAATTTTTCAGTACCACTAACCGTTGATTATGGTGCTGGAGATAACTGGGGCCAGGCGCATTAGATTTATTTTATGCCTGTAAAAAAAAAAATTATGAAACGTAACCCCTATGCTCAAGATTTAAAATTGCCTAAATACAAGCAAAGAATAGTTAGAAGTAAAAAAATTTATACTAGAAAGGGAAGTAAAAAGGTTATTTAGAAATCTTCATCAAAGGTATTCATTTCAAACCATTTTTCAAGCTCATGATAACCTCCAATTTTTTCACCATTTAAGATTATTTGCGGAAAAGTTTTAGCATTTGGGAACTTTTCAAAAAAATCTTCTCTCGTATAATCTTTATCGAGCATATAAATCTTCGGATTATATTTAGCTAACCGTAGTTTAGCTCTATCACAGTAACCACAATTAGTTTTGGAATATATCTCTGCTTCCATCAAAATGCTTCATCAAAACTTAAGGCTCTATCTGTTGGTCTTTGATATTCGGACACTCTTTTTTCAAAAAAGTTAGTGACATTCTGTACGTCTAAAGCTCTCATAAAATCGAATGGATTTTCGGTTTTAAACACTCTATCAAACTCAAATAAATCTGCGATTCTATCTGCAACAGCTTCGATATATTGACACATTAAATCAGCATTCATACCAATTAAGTCCACTGGGAGCGCATCTTTTACAAATTCTTTTTCAAAGGCAACTGCTTCTCTAACAATTTCCTCAAACTGTGATTGAGGCACATCTGAGGGAATTAAAGATAAATCACTAATATCCGCATCAGTTAATGTTCTATTATTAAACTTGTCTCTTAAAGTTCTAAACATTAACGATGAGAAGCTAAAGTGCATTCCCTCATCTCTTGCAATCCAATCATTTGATAAAGCTAAACCAGGAAGTAAACCTCTTTTTCTGAAATAATATATTGCACAGAAAGAACCTGCAAAAAATAAACCTTCAACCAATCCAAATCCTATTAATCTAGTTAGTAGATTTTGACTACCATTAAGCCATTTTGATACCCATTGTGCCTTGTGGTTAATGCATGGTACATTTTGTATTGCATCAAAAAGCATATCTTTCTCTTTACTATCTTTTACATAAGCTTCAATTTGAAGACCGTACATTTCTGCATGAATTGACTCATTCAACATTTGCATTGAGATAAAACATCTAGCTTCAGGTATTAGTATTTCTTTGTAGAACCTACTTGCTAAGTTTTCATTAATCATTGCTTCAGAGTTAGCAAAATAAGCAAGTACATGTTTTATAAAGTGCTTTTCACCATCATTTAAAGTTTCAAGATCTCTTAAATCATCTTGTAATGATACTTCTTCAGTTGTCCAAAAGGCTTGAATATGTTGTTTATATCTGTCCCAAATTTCTTGGTTTTTTATTGGAAATATTGATTTTACACCTTTTGATATCATTCTATTACTCCTTCTTTATGCACTGCATGTTTCACAATCTTCTGGTTCATTGTTTTGTTTTATAGCAGTATTTATATAAGCATCTTTAGCTGCTTTTTCAGATGAAACTGTAACTTTTACAGCATCAACCGCTGATCTACTTCTTAGATAATACATTCCTGTTTTAAGACCTTTCTTCCATGCATACATATGCATTGAATTAACTTTTCCAAATGTAGGTGTTGAAAGCCAAAGGTTCATTGATTGGGTTTGATCAATAAATGGCGCTCTATCTGCAGACATATCTATAACTGTTTTTTGTGACACTTCCCATACTGTTTTATAAACTTCTTTTAGTTCAGTTGGGATTTCGTTTATGTTCTCTACAGATCCGTTTTCTAAGATTATTTTGTCTCTCATCTCTTTATTCCACAGTCCTCTTTGAGAAAGTTCATTAACTAAATATCTATTCACGAGAAGGAACTCTCCTGAAAGTGTTTGCCTTTTATATATATTGGAGGTTTGTATCTGGAATGTTTCAGTATTGCCTAATATAATACCCGTTGACGCAGTTGGCATACAAGCTGTGGTTAAAGAGTTTCTAACACCATGCTTTTTAATTTTAGTTCTTAGTGTATCCCAATCCCATTTTGACGATGGGTTAACATTCCATAAATCAAATTGGAACTTACCCTCGGAAATTGGTGAATTTTTAAATGTTTCGTAAGCCCCTTTTTCTTTTGCTAATTCGCATGAGGCTTCCAAAGCACCAAAGTAAATTGTTTCAAAGATTAGTTTATTTATTTCTTTTGCATCTTCAGACTCATAAGCTATCCCCATTTTGAAGTAGACATCTGCAAGTCCTTGTATCCCTAAACCTATTGGCCTATGTTTATTATTAGATCTTTCCGTTTTATCAGTTGGATAAAAATTAATGTCAATTACTTCATCTAAGTTTTTTGTAGCTAATTTTGCAGTTTCATAGAGAGCATCATAGTCATATACTAATTTTTTATCTGATTTTTTTACAAATTTTGGCAGAGCTATAGAAGCTAAGTTACATACTGATGTTTCATTCTTATCAGAGTACTCGACTATTTCTGCACATAGGTTAGATGATTTAATGACGCCAATGTTTTTTTGGTTAGACTTATTATTTATAGAGTCTTTGTATAGCATATAAGGTTGTCCTGTTTCTATCTGTGCTTCTATAATTTTAGACATAAGATCTCTTGCTTTAATTTTTTCTAAATGCTTCATTTCATTTTCATACTTTGTGTATAGTTTTTCAAACTCATCACCATACACATCTGAAAGACCCGGACATTCATGCTCACTCATAAGTGTCCATTCTTCATCATTTTCTACTCTTTTCATAAATAAGTCTGGTATCCATAATGCGTAAAACAAATCTCTTGCCCTAAATTCTTCAGCGCCTGTATTTTTTCTAAGTTCAAGAAATTTTTCAATATCAGCGTGCCAGGGCTCTAAGTAAACTGCAAAAGAACCCTTTCTTTTACCTCCACCTTGATCAACTGATTTAGCAGTCTCATTAAATATTTTGAGAAATGGAATAAGGCCATTAGATTTACCATTTGTTGATTTTATTCTACTTCCACTACCTCTTATATTGTGAGCGTGCATTCCTATACCGCCTGCGGTTTTAGATATTAGAGCACAATCTTTAATAGTATTAAAAATACCTTCGATAGAATCATCTTCCATACCTATTAAAAAGCACGATGATAATTGCTGCATCTTTAATCCACTATTAAACAGTGTTGGAGTGGCATGTGTGTACATGCCACCAGATAAACTGTTATAAGTTTCTTTTATTTTATCAATATTAAACTCATTACCGGTAACTGTTAAAGTTACTCTCATCCATAAATCTTGAGGTCTTTCAATTGTTTTATTATCAAATTTTAACAAATAAGCTCTTATTAGCGTTGTAAGTGCAAAATAATCAAATGTGTAATCTTTGTCATAGTCAATTACTGATTCTATTGCGTCAGCATTTTCCATCACTTTTTTATAATAATCTTCTCTCAATAAGCCATCGTCATATAAGTTCTTTGTAGCTATTATGAAACCTGGAGTTTCTTTATGAAGAGAATTAACTTTTATCCTTGCCGCAAGGTAAGAATAATCAGGATGTTCTACTGTTAAAGCTGCTGCTGTTTCAGCTAGATAAGTATCAATTTCAACAGAACTAATATCACTATACAATCCGGGAACAGCTTTTTGAACAACAACAATAGGATCAATATTTAAACCAGTCGATAGAACAGAAACTCTATTGGTAATTTTATCAAGTGAAATTGGTTCTTTACTTCCATCTCTTTTAGTTACCATCATCGAGGAAGCTTTTTCTCCAACTTGTTCTTTTAGTTTTTTAGTGTGGTACCTCGATGCTGCTCTTTGTTCTCTATATAAAACATATGCTCTAGCAACTTTATGATGCTCATCCCGCATAAGGGCTAGTTCCACTTGATCTTGTATATCTTCAATGTGAATCATGTCTCCATCAGCAATCCTTCTTGTCAGAGCTGATACGACTTTATGGGTCAAAGCTTCGACGGTTTTATGAATTCCGTCTTGTTGTTCTTTTTCTTTATTTTTATCATTCCTAATTTTTGTTTGTGCTAAGAATGCTTTTTTAATAGCATTCGAAATTTTATCAGATTTGAAAGGAGTAATAGCTCCGTCACGACGCACAACACTTAAAGTTAAAATATTTACACTTTTTTCTTCTGAGATTTTTACTGATACCTGTAGATTGTCTGCCATTCAATTTCTATCCATTATTAAAAATTTATTGTCGAAAAACACAATATGTAGTGCCGCCGAGAAAGGACAATACAACATTTGCTCAATATCGCAATAAGAACAAAACATGAACATAAATCTTTTTTTAAATAAGTCAATCTATTATTTAATTGATATTTAGGTAAGACAAACAAGTTATTGAATTATTTACATTTACTTATTAACCTAAATCACATTTTATTAAATAATAAGACTGTGTCATTTTTTCTTTGAACTTAAATTAGCCATAAATTATTAATAAAATGTTATATGGCAAGTATAGCATTAGTAGATGATGAACAGTCGATTCTAACATCTGTATCACTATCCCTTGAAAGTGAAGGATTTAAAGTTGATACATTTCTAAATGGGGTAGAAGCATTAGCAGCATTAGAGACTAAATCATATGACCTTGGGTTATTTGATATAAAAATGCCAAAAATGGATGGTAATGAATTACTAACAAAAGTTAGGTCAAGTAAAATTAATAACTTAAAAAATCTACCAATTATTTTTTTAACATCAAAAGATCATGAACAAGACGAAATTATAGGTTTAAGAATGGGTGCGGCTGATTACATAAAAAAGCCTTTTTCTCAAAAATTACTTAATGAAAGAATCAGAACAGTACTGAGGATTCATAATAATAGATTTAATGATAAAAATAATAATTATAAAAAACAAAATTATGTAAGAGGAGATCTAGTGCTTGATGATGATAAACAGTTATGTTTTTGGAAGGGAAAAGAAATTGAACTTACTGTTGCAGAATTTAATCTAATTAAGTCACTTTCACAATATCCTGGTGTAGTCAAAGATAGAAATCAGCTGATGGACACTATGTATGGAGACACAATATATGTTGATGACAGAACTATTGACAGCCATATAAAAAGACTTAGAAAAAAATTTAAATCTTATGATCAATCATTTGATCAAATAAGAACTAGATATGGGTCTGGATATTCTTGGCGTGATTAAATATAGATTTTTTGTTTTATCAAACTATAAATTAACTAACCAACTTTTATTAATAAATTTAGTTTCAGCTTTTCTTGGTCTAATAATTATCATTGTAATAAACTTATATCTAATCAATTCTGATAGAAATATTGATAATAAAATAAATGATACAAAAAACAAATTACAATCAACTACTTTTTTTTTAGAAAATAACTCGATAGCGCGAATTCCGCTTTTTAAAAGCTGCAGAATAAATAATCTAATAGATGAAAGTTGCAGAACAGAAAATTTAAATCAAAAAATCACTTTATCAGATTTAGAATTAGAACCTACAAGTGCTCAACAGTATATAATTAAAAATTATTTAGATACTGATGTAAATATTAGTATTTATAACAATAATATGATAGAAATTATAAATTCTGCCACATTGTTTGTTGGTTCAAAAAGTGCTTCAAATATTAAATTTTTGGAAATAAATGAAAACGAAGAAAATAAAGAAAAACCAATAAATAATTATCAATATCATTACATAAATTTATTTAATATTATTTACTCGAAGTTAATTAGAGAAAAATTTACGAAAGATATCGTAAAAAAAAAACATAATATTAAAATATTCAAAGAAACTAACAAAAAAAGAAGATTAATTACTCACAAATATATTGATAGAGATAATAATATAATTAATATTTTTTCATCACCTATAATTAATAATAACAAAGTTTTTGGAATTATAATAGCCTCTTTACTGATTGAAGAAAAAAATGATGAACTTGCTTTTACATCTTTTATACTTTTTAATTTTTATATTTTGTTCATATTAATTTCAATATTTCTGTCACTTTTTTTTATAAGGGATTTAATTGTGCCACTTAAACAACTATCATCACTAACTTTAATGGAAAGAAAAAAAATTAGAAATAATCTAAAATACGAATATCCTAAAAGAAATGATGAAATAGGCATTTTATCAAATGAGATACAAAAAATGTCAAATGATCTTAACTTACAAATAGCCCAATTAGAAAAATTTACATCAGATGTAGCCCACGAACTTAAAAATCCCCTAACTGCAATAAAGTCTTCAAGTGAATTTTTACTCAATAAAAACATTAGTGAACAAAATAAATTAAAAGTGATCAAAAATTTTAATAAAGAAGTAAATAGAATGAATAGATTAATTTCAGATATATCAAATTTTTCAAAGACAATTTCAGAAATAGAGTCAGAAAATTTTGAATTAATTAATGTTGATAATTTTTTAGAGAAATTTGTCTCAAGCTATTCAGTTAATCAAAAAAATATAAAATTGGTTTTAGAGAAAAATGCCAAAAATTCCTTTGTTTTATTAAATAAAGATAAATTTATACAAGTACTAATTAACATGATTGATAACAGTATATCATTGTTAAAAAACAACAAAAAAATTTTGATAAAATCAAAACAGATTAATAAAAAATTCTTGGAATTAAAAATCTATGACCAAGGTAAAGGAATAGATTTTAAAGATAAAGATAAAATTTTTACCAGATTCTATACTGATAGAGATGAACATAGATTGAATCACTCAGGCTTAGGTCTGTCGATTTCAAAAGAAATTATTAACTCTTTTAATGGCACACTGGAATTAACAGAAAGTGACAAATTAGACTTTAGGGGTGCTTGTTTTCTTATAAAATTACCGCTAAGTAATAATAATAATTTTCAAAACAGGGATTGATAATGAATGAAGACTTCAAAGTTAAAGATATTAGTTTAGCCGACTTCGGTAATAAAGAAATAGCAATTGCTGAAACAGAAATGCCAGGCTTAATGGCACTAAGAGATGAATATAAAGATACCAAACCATTAGAAGGTGCTAGAATAGTAGGTTGTTTACATATGACAATTCAAACAGCTGTTTTGATAGAAACCTTAGTTTATCTTGGAGCTTCAGTTAGGTGGAGTTCCTGCAATATATTTTCTACTCAGGATCACGCAGCTTCAGCCATTGCAGCTAAAGGCATACCTGTTTTTGCATGGAAGGGTATGACTGAAGAAGAATTCTGGTGGTGTATAGAAAAAACTTTAGAAGGTCCTGATGGATGGAAACCAAATATGATCCTTGATGATGGAGGTGATGCAACCAAAATTATACATGAAAAATATCCACAAATGCTTGAAGACATTTTAGGATTATCAGAAGAAACAACAACTGGCGTTCACAGGCTAAAAGAGATGGAAAAGAAAGGTCTACTAAAAGTCCCAGCAATAAACGTTAATGATTCAGTAACTAAATCTAAGTTTGATAACTTATATGGTTGTAAAGAAAGTCTTGTAGATGGAATTAGAAGAGGAACAGACGTTATGATGGCAGGTAAAGTTGCAGTTGTAGCTGGCTATGGTGATGTTGGCAAAGGATCAGCAGCAAGTTTAAGGGGTGCTGGCGCAAGAGTTTGTGTGACTGAAATTGATCCAATAAATGCATTACAAGCAGCAATGGAGGGATACGAAGTAGTCACTATGGACGAAGCTTGTGAATATGGTGATATATTTGTAACTGCAACTGGAAATCTAGATGTTATTACCCAAGATCATATGAGAAAAATGAGAGACAGAGCAATTGTTTGTAACATTGGTCATTTTGACAATGAGATACAAACAGAATCACTTCAAAATTATAAATCAGATGAAATTAAACCACAAGTTAGAGAAGTTGAGTTTCCAGATGGTAAAAAAATATTACTATTGTCCGAAGGAAGACTTGTCAACTTAGGTAATGCTACCGGCCATCCTAGTTTTGTAATGAGTGCTTCATTTACTAATCAAGTCTTAGCTCAAATAGAACTTTGGAAAAACTCAAATAATTATGAAAATAAAGTATATGTTTTGCCAAAACATTTAGATGAAAAAGTAGCATCATTACATTTGAAAAAAGTAGGAGCCAAACTTACAGAATTAACTGATAAACAAGCTGAATACATTGGTGTAAGTAAGGAAGGTCCATTTAAAGATAATACATATAGATATTAGGAGTTAACATGAATAGATCATATTTATTTACGAGTGAGTCAGTATCAGAGGGGCATCCAGACAAAGTTTGTGACAGAATATCTGATATGGTAGTTGATACTTATTTATCTTCAGGCGATCCTCAAACAAGAGTAGCTTGTGAGACTCTAACAACAACTAATAAAGTAGTTTTAGCTGGTGAGGTTAGGGGGCCTTCAGTTTCAAAAGATAAGATAATTTCACAAGTTAGAGATTGTATTAAAGATATTGGGTATGAACAAGATGGTTTTCATTGGCAAAATTGTGATATTGATAGTTTTCTTCATGAACAGTCATCAGACATTGCAATGGGAGTTGACTCTGGCGGTAATAAAGATGAAGGTGCAGGAGACCAAGGGATTATGTTTGGCTTTGCATGCAAAGATACTGAGTCATTAATGCCAGCTCCAATTCACTATTCACATCAAATTTTATATAAAATGGCTCAAGCTAGAAAAGAAGGCTCAGCAAGTGGACTAGAACCAGACTCTAAAAGTCAGGTAACAATGCTTTATGAAAACGGTAAACCAACAAAGGTTACTTCATTAGTTATTTCTTCTCAGCATAAAGAGGGACTATCTCCTCAAGATGTCAAAGAAATAGTCAAACCATATATTTATGAATGCATTCCTAATGAGCTACTAGAAGGACTTAAAGACGAAGAATTCTACGTAAACCCTACTGGTAATTTTGTGATTGGAGGCCCAGATGGTGACTCTGGATTAACTGGTAGAAAGATTATTGTGGACACTTATGGTGGCGCAGCACCTCATGGTGGTGGAGCCTTTTCTGGCAAAGACCCTTCAAAAGTAGATAGATCAGCTGCATATGCAGCTAGATATTTAGCAAAAAATATTGTAGCTGCAGATCTTGCTGATCAATGCACAATTCAATTATCTTATGCTATTGGCGTTTCAAAACCACTTTCAGTATATGTAAATACTAATGGGACAAACAAAGTCGATGAAAAAAAAATTGAAAAATCTATTCAAGATTTATTTGACTTAAGTCCAAGAGGTATAAGAGAGCATCTTAAATTAACTAATGCCATTTATGTTCCAACATCTGCCTATGGACATTTTGGAAGAGAGCCGACAAATAACGGACATTTTACATGGGAAAAAACTGATTTGGTTGATGCTCTTAAAGGGATTGCATAAATAGATTGCTGAGCTTAGAGAATCAAATCTTAAATATCTCAGAAACAAAATTACTTGCCTCAAAATTTTGCAAAAGTCTAAAAGTAGGCGATGTGTTGTTATTAAAAGGAGATTTAGGTGTTGGCAAAACTACTTTTTCAAAATTTATAATTTGCAGTTTATACAAATTAGGAAATTTGACAGAACCTAGTTCAATAACAAGTCCAACCTTTCCCATAATGTTATCTTATGAATTAGAAAATTATGAAATTCACCATTATGATCTTTATAGGATAAAAAGTTTAAAAGAATTAGATGAATTAGATTTTTTTGAAAACATACAAAATTCAATAACATTAATTGAATGGCCTGAATTATTAATTAATTTACCATTTAAAAATAAACATTATCTAATAAACTTTGATATATTCTCTGAAACAAAAAGAGTTATTAATATTAAGTATTTTGAAAAATAAATATGGGTCTTTTTTTTCAAAATTTATATGAAATCAAAGGAGGTTTATCTAAAAAGAAAGTATTTAGAAAAAAAGAAAAAAATTACAATAAGATAATAATTGATTTTTCTAGAGATAAAAAAGAATTTCACGATTTTTTAAATGTATATAATATTTTACTAAAAATAAATATTGCTATACCAAGAATTTATGAAGTTCATTTAAACAAACATTTTATTATCATGGAAGATTTTGGTGATAATACTTATGATAAAGTTATTAAGAAGAAAGAAATTTATAATTTATTAAAATTAGCAGTAGATAGTCTAATTATTATACAAAATTCTATAACTAGCTATGATTTATGTCATTTGGAAAAATATAAATTTAATAATTTAATGAAAGAAATAAGTGAATTTGTAGATTATTATTTGCCATATAAAAAAATTAACAACTTTGATAAAAGTCATTTTTTTGAAATTTGGGAAAAAAATTACAATAGTCAAAATTTTGATTTTAATTATTTTGCTCATAAAGACTTTGAGCTAATAAATATATTTTTATTACAAAACAATAATTCAAAATTGAAGTGTGGTATAATAGACTTTCAAAGTGCATTTAGAGGCTTTGCCGGTTGGGATCTTTTCTCTTTACTTGAAAATTCTAGAATAAATTTTACAAGTCAGTATAACGAAGAATTTATAAAATACTTTTATGAAAATATAAGTTTTCAATCAGATTTTACCTCATTCAGAGATCAATATTATATCTTAAATTTAGCTAGACAGACACGTTTACTTGGAAGATGGGTCAAGATTTCATATCAAGGAAATAAAAATTATTTAGATTATATATATTCAACAAAAAGCAGACTAATTTCCAGTCTAGTAAATATTAAAGATGAGAATTTAAAAAAAATTTATGAAGAGGTTTTATCAATTTAATGCAAGAAATTTCCTTATTAATACTGTGCGCGGGTTTTGGTAAGCGAATGTTAGATTTAACCACTACAACACCTAAGCCATTATTAAAAATAAAAAATAAAATATTATTAGGTAACACAATTAATTTTTTTAAAGATATTGGTTGTAATGAAATTTTTATCAATACGCATTACTTACATAAAAATATTGAAGAATACATAATAAGAAACTTTAGTACGGAAAATATAAGTACAATTTACGAGCCCTCAATTCTTGGTACAGGCGGAGGAGTCAAAAATATTTTTAATTATACTAAAAATAATAAAATATGCGTCGTTAATTCTGATATATTTTGGATACCTGAAAATAAAAAAGATATTAAAAATTTTTTAAAAAATTCCAATGATGTATCTTATTGCAAAATCTTATTATCAAAAAATGATACGTTTTATGGATTAAAAAAAAAATACGGTGATTTCAATATTAAAAATGGTACAGTTTCTAAATGGAATAAAGGAAATGATATTTTAATTTACTCTGGTATTCAAATTGTATCAAAAAATATTTTTAAACAAACTAAAAAAAAATTTTCAATGAATAATATTTGGGATCATCTTATTACTGATAAAAAGTTAAATGGTGATTTTATGTCAACAAAAATTTTACACATTGGGGATAAAAATTCATTTCACCAATTTTAATTTTCTTTTTAACTTGAATAACATTTTAAAGTTCTTAAATTAAGAATATGTCTACAACACAAACAAATGATGAAAACTTTGATAAAGATATTTCTTCTCAAAGTGTGCCAGTCATAGTAGATTTTGGTGCTGATTGGTGCGGTCCCTGTAAGCAACTTGACCCAATTTTAGAAGATATAGCCGCTGAAAACAGTGATAAATTGAAAGTATTTAAAATTAATATTGATGAAAACCCTATGACCCCTCAGAAATTTGGTGTTAGAGGGATTCCAACAATAATGCTTTTTAACGAAGGCAAATTGATCGATCAGAAAGTTGGGAGCCTTCCCAAATCCGCTCTAGAGGCATGGATAAAAGCTAATTTATAAGCTCACTTCGAATTTTTCCAACTAAATATAATGATCCAGTAATTAAAAATACCTTTTTATCATACGTTGTTATTATTCTAAGTGCTTCTTTTAAATTTTTAACTTCCCTGTGATTAATTGATAAAGCATTACAGTTTTCTGCAATTTGATTTGATGAAAACGCATTATTTTCGTTAGGTATTTTAATAGCAAGTAAACTAGAAATATCACTTTTAATTAACTTTAAAAACATATCCATTTTCTTGTTATTTAACATTCCAAATAAAACAACTGGCTTCAAATTTTTATCTTTTAAAAATTGACTTAATTTTTTTGCACCATCTATATTGTGTGATCCGTCTAGGATAATTATTTTATTATTATATTTTAGTATTTCTAATCTTCCTGGCCAATCAGTTTCTTTAATTGCAATACTAATCTTTTTAAAGTTCATTTTAAATCCATTCATGCTCAAAATTTCTGAAAATGCCAATGCAACTGATGCATTCTCTATTTGATGAGCACCATTTAATTTAGGTCTGCTTATTTTTTTGATTGTATTTTTAAACTTGAATACAAAGTTATTTTTTTTTACTTTACCAATTTTGTATTCTTTTCCATATGTATAAACATTATTAGTATTAATTAACTTATTACTAATAAACTTCGTCACTTCACTAGTTTGCTTGCTAATTATTACAAATTTACTTTTTCTAGTAATGCCTAATTTTTCTTTTGTAATTTTTTTTATTGTATTTCCTAAATACTCTTCATGGTCATAACTAATTGGTGTTATGATACTACATAATTTTTTAGGAATAATATTTGTTGCATCCAATCTTCCACCTAGGCCAGTTTCAAGAATTAAAAATTCAGAATTTGTTCTTTGAAATAAAAAAAAAGCAGCTGCAGTGGTAATTTCAAAAAAAGTAATTGGGTTATTTTCGTTTATTTTTTTTACAAACTCTAGTGTATTAATTAATTTTTTTGTACTTACATGATTATTATTTAGTACTATCCTTTCATTAAAATTGGACAAATGAGGGGATATATATGCATCACATGAGTATCCATTTTTAATTAAGATATTTCTTATAAAACTTTGAACAGAACCTTTACCATTTGTTCCAGCAATATGAATAGTCTTTGGTAAATCTAAGTGGGGATCACCAAGTTTCTGCAGTAAAGTTTTAAGTCTATCTAAAGATAAATCTATATATTTTGGATGTAACTTTAAAAGTTCATTTAATAATTTATCTTTTTTAGATTTCACTTATTATGATATGTGTTGCAAAACTTTATGTAGAGTTTGTCTTAGTTCTTTTCTATGAACTACTATATCAACCATTCCATGTTCTTTTAAATATTCTGCTTTTTGAAAATCGATTGGCAATTCTTCTCTAATTGTGTCTTGAATTACTCTTTTTCCTGCAAAACCTATCGTTGCTCCTTTTTCTGCAATTGTTATATCTCCCAGCATTGCAAAAGATGCAGTAACTCCACCAGTTGTTGGCTCAGTTAATATAACGATGTAAGGTATTTTATTTTCATTGAGCATATCTACAGCTGCAATGGTTCTTGGCATTTGCATTAAACTTATTATGCCTTCCTGCATTCTTGCACCTCCTGATGATGTAACTACAACATAAGGTAATTTCTTTTCAATTGACAATTTAGCTCCTTTTACTATTGCACCACCAACAGCTCTTCCCATAGATCCGCCCATAAACTCAAAATTCATCAATCCTATTATTAATTCTATGTTTTCTATTTTACCTTGCAAAAGAATGAACGCATCTTCTCTTTTTGTTTTTTTTCTATATTCTTTAAGTCTATCTTTATACTTTTTTTTGTCTGAAAAATTCAAAGGATCATCAGAAATTCTATCTAATTCAATTTCATTATAATCGTTATTATTAAAAAATAATTTTATTCGATCTTCAGCGGTCATTCTAAAATGATAACCACAATTTATACAAACCCTTAAATTTTGATTTAGATCTTTATGATGTATCATACTTCCACATGATAAACAGTTATTCCATAATTTTTCAGGAACATCCCGTCTTTTGACTAAAGACGATAGTTTTGGTTTAACAAAATTGGTCAACCAATTCATATCTTTGTTCCTTGTTTTAAGTTATAGATAAATTCATCAATCTTTTTTAACATTAAATCTCTATTACTTAAATTTTCCTCAATTATTTTAATAATACTAGATCCTACAACCGCTCCATCTGCGATTTTACAAATATTGTTTACATCTTCAACATTCTTTATACCAAAACCTGGAATAACTGGTAAACTTGTATGATTTTTAATGAAGCTTATTGATTTTTTCAATTCGTCAATGTTTGCCGATTTTTGACCTGTTGTGCCCATTACACTAACATAATACAAAAACCCACTAGCATTTTTAAGTATTAATTTAAGTCTATTTTCATCAGTGGTTGGTGTAATGAGCCTTATTAAATCTATGTCATTCTGTTTTAACTCAATTATTAAATCTTCATCTTCTTCAGGTTGCAAATCTACAATTATTAAACCATCAACTCCATTAGCAGCACAACTTTTAACAAAATTTTTTACTCCATAGTGTAAAATTACATTGTAGTATCCCATTAGAATAACTGGTAAGCTCTTATTTAAGATCTTAAGATTTGATACTAATTTAAATATACTATCTAAATCAGTACCATTTTTTAGTGACCTATTACTTGATAATTGAATAGTTGGTCCATCGGCCATAGGATCTGAAAATGGCATACCAATTTCTATAATATCTACATCATTTTTTACTAATGTATTTATTATTTTATTGCTTGTTTCTAAATCAGGATCACCGCCAGTAACAAATGTAACTAATTTTTTAGTTTTATTTTTAAAAATTTGATTTAAAACTTTTGTCATTAAATTTTAATATTTAATTCATCAGCAATAGTAAAAATATCTTTATCACCTCTGCCACACATGTTCATAACAACTACTTTTTCTTTACTATAGTTTTTAGCAATTTTTCTTAGTACTGATAAAGCATGAGATGGTTCTAAAGCAGGTATAATACCTTCAAGTTTGCAACAATATTGAAATGCTTCTATTGCTTCTATATCTGTTGCAGACATATATTTTACCCTGTTTTCTTCATACAAAAATGCATGTTCTGGTCCTATACCTGGATAATCTAATCCCGCAGATATGGAATGAGCTTCCTGAATTTGACCTGATTTTGATTGTAATAAATATGTTTTATTTCCATGTAAAACCCCTGGTTTGCCCCCAGTTAAACTTGCTGCATGTTTATCTGTTTGTATGCCATGACCTGCAGCTTCTACTGCTATCATCTCTACTTTATCATCATCTAAGAATTCATGGAATAGCCCTAAAGCATTAGAGCCTCCACCGATACATGCCATAAGTAAATCAGGCGATTTACCTTCTACTTTTCTAAGCTGACTTCTTACTTCCTTTCCTATAATAGATTGAAAATCTCTTACCATTTCTGGATAAGGATGTGGACCAGCAGCTGTTCCAATTATATAAAAAGTATCTTTCACATTACTTACCCAATCTCTTAATGCTTCATTCATAGCATCTTTTAGTGATTTTGAACCAGTGGTAACACTTTTAATTTCAGCACCAAGCAGCTTCATTCTAAATACATTTGGAGATTGTCTTTCAATATCTTTTTCACCCATATAAACTACACATGGCAATCCAAATAACGCACAAACTGTTGCAGTCGCCACCCCATGCTGCCCAGCCCCTGTTTCTGCTATAATCCTTTTTTTACCCATTTTTTTTGCTAATAGTATTTGTCCCATACAATTATTTATTTTGTGAGCGCCTGTATGATTTAATTCATCTCTTTTGAAATATATTTTTGGTCCGTTAAGATCTGCAGTTATTCTTTCAGCAAAAAATAAAGGGCTTGGCCTACCTATATAGTTTTCCAAATAGTAGGTAAATTCTTCGAGAAACTCTTTATCATCTTTAATTTTATTATAGCACTCTTCAACTTCAAGTATTAATGGCATTAAGGTTTCAGATACATATCTTCCACCGAAGTTACCAAAATACCCTTTTTTATTTGGATAATTCTTGTATGAATTTTTAAGCATTATTAAATGAATCCATCAAATTATTTATAGTGTGATTATCTTTAATACCAGTTATTTTTTCCACACCTGAAGATAAATCTATTCCATAAGGCTTTATAACCAATTTTACTGATTTAATATTACTTATATTAATACCGCCTGAAAGAAACCAGGGTTTATTAATTTTAATATCCTTAATAATCTGCCAATCAAATTTTTTAGCATTTCCACCGGGTAATTCTTTTTTCTTTGGCTTGTAATCAAATAAAAAAAAATCAGCATTACTAAACTTTACTATTTTTTTTAAATCATTTTTTTTACTTATAGAAATTTTTTTAATTATTTTTGTATCTAATTTTTTAAGGGATTTAATATAATCATCATCTTCATCACCGTGCAACTGGACATACATTAGTTCCAAATCTTTTATTATTTTTTTTATATATGATATTTCTTCATCAACAAAAACACCTACGCCCTTTATATTCATTTTTTTCGAAAGTTTCTGAAGCTCATACGCTTCATTTAAGTTAATATTTCTGGGACTTTTTTTGTAAAAAATCATACCAAAAAAATCTACCTCTTTTTTTTCACAAATCAAAAGAGTCTCTTTTTTTCTAATACCACAAATTTTAACAATCATTTTTATATTGTATCATTAATTTCTTTTAGAGCTTTTAAGGGATTTGCAGACTTTGTTATAGGCCTACCAATAACTAAATAATTTGCACCTAAGTCTATTGCGTTTTTTGCACTCATTGTTCTTTTTTGATCGTCTTTGTCTTTATTTATACCTTGCATTCTAATACCTGGTGTAACAATCAAAAATTTTTTACTAACAAGATTTCTTATTATTTTTACCTCCTTAGGACTACATACTACTCCATCTAATTTTAGTTTTTCTGCATTTTTTACAAAACTTTTTACCAAAGTCTCAATTTTAATTTTGTTATAATATTTTTTTGTTTGGTCTTCATTTAAGCTTGTGAGTATTGATACTCCAAGAATTTTGGTATATTTACGATCTTGCAAGCTAGCTCTCATCATTTCATCCCCACCTGATATATGTACTGTTGTTAATAATGGCTTTAGTTTATCAATAGCTTTTATCCCTTGTCTTACTGAATTAGGAATATCATGTAACTTTAGATCTAAAAAAATATTAGGACAAATTTTTTTTATTTTTTTGTATCCTTCAATTCCATAATTAAAAAAAAATTCATAACCGATTTTGAATGCAAATGCTTCGGATTTACATTTAACAACAATATTTTTTATTTTAATAAAATTGTTACCATCAAGAGCAACAATAACTTTTTTATGATTCATTATCTATTTTAGAATTTATTCGATTATGAAGTGTTTTTCCAATTTTAAAATGTAATTTGAATGACTTTTCTTTAAAAACTCTTTCATTTGTTCTAGGATTTCTCACATATTTTTCCTTGTTCAATTTACGACTAATGGTGCCAAATCCTCTAATCTCAATATTTTTGCCTTCTTTTAATGATGAAATTATTTTTTTTATAAAAATATCAAATAAATTTTCGATATCTTCTGTTGATAAATTTTCATATTTTAAAGAAAGTTTATCTATAATTTGAGATTTTAACATTAGTTCTACTTTTTAAGTACTGAACCTAATATATCTCCTAGTGAAGCTCCAGATGCGCTGGATCCATATTTTGAAAGTGCCTCTTTTTCATCTTGAATTTCAAGTTCTTTTATAGATAAATTTAAAACTCTCATTTTGTTATCTATTGAAATAATAACAGAGTCCACATTCTCACCGTTCGCGAACCTGTCAGTTTTTTGTTCGTTCTTATCTTTTGATAAATTCATTTTTTTAATATAGCCAAAAACTTTATTTTCACTGTCTAGCTCAACCTTGATACCTTTTTCATCAATTTCAGAAATTTTACCAGTAACTTTAGTTTTTAGAGGGTTCTTCTTTAAATATTCTTGGATTGGATCATTGTTTAAATGCTTAACTCCAAGGCTAATTCTCTCTTTATCAACATTAATGTCCAATATTTTAACTTTAATTTTATCACCCTTTTTCAAATTTTTTAAAATTGAGTCACATTCTTTTTCGTCCCAACTTAAATCGGAAACATGGACCATACCATCTATTTCATCATGTACTTTTACAAAAATTCCAAAGTCTACGACATTGACTATTTCTGTTTCAAAGGAGTCATTGATGTTATAATTTTCTTCTAGCTTCATCCACGGATTATCTTTCATTTGTTTTAGACTACAATTAATTCTTTTTTTATCATCATCAATTTCTAGAATTTTAACTTCTACAATATCATTCAAGTTTACAATTTTTGATGGGTGTGGAGGCTTTTTTAACCATGTTAACTCACTAAGTGATACAATCCCATCATAAGTATCATTTATAGTAATATTAATCTGACTGTCGTTGATATTTGTGACTTTACAGTTAATTACATCATCTTGTTTAATACTATCATGTACATTGTCCCAAGGGTTAGGTGTAAGTTGCTTAATTCCTAAACTTAATCTAGAAAGCTCTTCATCAAACTTTAATACCTTTACTTTAATGGACTGATTTAGCTCAAGAACATCGCTAGGATTATTTATTTTTGTCCACGAAATATCCGTTACATGAACTAACCCATCTAATCCTCCTAAATCAATAAAAGCACCATAG
This sequence comes from uncultured Alphaproteobacteria bacterium, assembly GCA_902630465.1. GTDB lineage: Bacteria > Pseudomonadota > Alphaproteobacteria > HIMB59 > CACPNW01. The sequence goes on from CACOVJ010000001.1 coordinate 48,623, forward strand.
TCAGTTAAATTTTTAACTTTACCCTCTATTATTGAACCTTCCTCAATTGAACTAAGTAATTCTTTTCTTTGTTCTTTGAGTTCATTTTCAGTAATCGCTTTTCTGGATACTACGATATTTCCTCTGTACTTATCCATTTTAAGAATTAGTAATTCTAAAGGTTTATTAAGCAATTCTTTTGTGTCTTTAACAATTTGTCTTGTATCAATTTGACTACCAGGTAGAAAAGCTGTTACACCATTTAAATCAACGCTCATTCCACCTTTTACTCTATTAAAAGGCATACCCGTTACTATTTGATTGTTGGAAAAGCTTTCTTGTAAATCGTGCCATGCTTTTTGTTTAACTGCTTTTTCGCGTGATAGCGATGTTTCACCGTTTGCATTATCGACATTTTCAATAAAAACTTCAGTAGTATCTCCAACATTTATTTCGGCACTATGACCTGGCCTAGAAAATTCACTTAGAGGAACTCTACCCTCACTTTTTAAGCCTACATCAATGGTGACAATTTCATTTTCTATTGAAACAACTGTTCCAGTAATAATACTCTTTTCTTTAATCTTTGAATTCTTAAAGGAATTTGTAATTAGTTTATCATATTCAGAATTTGTTAGCTTACTACTCACGTTTACAGACATTTTATAAATTCCTAATGTGATAATCTATTTGACTTTTGGTATCTTCAAATGAACCGTTATTATCAATTATTACTGAACCCTTTGCTCTAGTAAGAGGGGAGTTTTTTCTATTAATATCTTTTTTATCTCTCAATTTAATATCTTTCAAAATTTTTCGGTATATAGACTTTTCGCCTGTATCAATCAACTGTTTATATCTTCTTTTTGCTCTATTTTTTTCATTTACCTCAATATATAGTTTTAAATCTGCATTTTTGAAAACTACTGATCCAATATCTCTTCCATCAATTACAAAACATTTATCTTTTGTATTCAATTTAACAAAATCTCTTTGAAATTTATTAATGTAGCTTCTAATAAATTCATATACAGCAATTTTTGAGGCTGTTTTGCTAACAATTTCAGTCCTAAGCTTTTTAGAATTTCTATAAGATATAACTGTTTTGCTTAAAATAATTTGCTTAATCTCATTTTTTGAGCTTAAGTTTATTTTTTCTTTTAATAATTCGTACGCGACTCTTCTATAAAGAATCCCTGAGTCAAGATGTTTGAATTTCCATTTTTTATTTATATACTTAGCAATTTTACCTTTACCAGAAGCTGCAGGTCCATCAATACTGATAATTATTTTTTTTAACAAATATTGCCACCAATATTATTGTATTCACTCTTAAATGTAGGGAAACTAGTTTTTATTGACTCAGAGTCTTCGATTTGTAAAGGGCCTACTTTTGAACCCATTATTGCAAAAGCCATAGCAATCCTATGATCAAAATCAGTTTGTATTGTATTTCTTTTGATAAGGTAATTTTTACTAGGATTGATGAATAAATCATCATCAACAATTTTACTTTCAACACCACAATTTTTTAAATTCAGGTCAATAAGTTTGAGTCTGTCACTCTCTTTAACTTTTAGCTCACTTAATCCTCTAAAGATACTAGGAGAAGTTGCAAAAGATGCAGCAATAGAAAGTATGGGATATTCATCTATCATAAGTTTAGCAATATCTGGTTCTAGATCACATCCTTTTAATTCTGAGCTTTCAACTTCAATATCACATACTTGCTCATTGTTATAGAATCTCTTATTATTTAAAGAAATCCTACCACCCATTTTTTTTAGTGCTCTTAATATGCCGTCTCTAGTTGGGTTAATATTTATATTCCTTAAAACTATATGTGAATTTTGATTTATCAAAGCTGCAACAATAAAAAAAGCACTGCTTGATAAATCACAAGGAACTTCTATATTTTGTGATTTTAATTCTTTTTTACCTTTTATAGTTATTATTTTTTTTGAATTATCTTTTTTAACGAATATATCTGCCCCAAATGCTCTAAGCATTATTTCGGTATGATCTCTTGTAATATTGTGCTCAACTATTCTTGAAATACCCTTAGTATTTATAGCTGCTAAAATAACACCTGATTTTATCTGTGCTGAAGGAATTTTAATTTCTATATCACGATTTGTTAGTTTCTGGCCGTTAATTTGTATTGGCAGTTTGTTATTATTTGTAAGAATTTTTGCATTCATTTCTGACAAAGGATCAACTATTCTTTTCATTGGTCTTTTTGAAAGAGATTCATCCCCTGTAAGTACTGAATTAAAATTTTGAGAAGATAGTAGACCTGTTAATAGTCTTGCACTTGTCCCAGAATTTCCAAGATAGATGTCACTTCTTGGCTCTTTTAACGAGTTAAGACCTTTTCCTTTAATAATTATTTTATCATTTTTTTTATTAATATCGACACCTAACGCAACAAATGCTTTTAAAGTGTTTTTCACATCATCTGAATCTAAGCAATTACTTACTTCACAAATACCTTTTGAAATAGAGGGAATAATTATTGATCTGTGAGATATTGATTTATCACCTGGGATTTCAGGACTTCCGTTTATTCCCAAATTTATCTTTTCACTAATCATTTATAATTTAAATTCTGAACCTAAGTAAAAACTTTTGATTTTTTCATTTTGAACAGCAGTTCTTGGATCACCCTCAAAAAAAATTGCTCCTTCATTTACAATGTAAACTTTATCTACAATTTTTAAAGTTTCTCTTACATTATGGTCAGTTATTAAAATACCAATATTTTTATTTTTTAGTTTTCTAATAATTATTTTAATTTCGTCAATTGATACAGGATCAATACCTGTTAGAGGTTCATCTAAGAGCAAATATTTAGGGTTTGATGCTAGTGTTCTTGCAATTTCTAACCTTCTTCTTTCACCACCAGAAAGAACCGTTGATTTCGATTTTCTTACATGATTAATATCAAATTCATTTAACAAATTTTGTAATTTAATTTCTTGCTTATTTTTATCACTTTCACTTATTTCAATAATAGACAGTAAATTATCTTCAACATTCATTCCTCTAAAAATTGATGCTTCTTGTGGAAGGTAGCTAATACCCATCAGCCCTCTTTTATAAATTGGCACTTTCGAAATATCCAACTTATCTAAATAAATGCTACCTCTATCGGCATTAACTAATCCCACAATTATATAGAAACTGGTTGTTTTTCCAGCTCCATTTGGTCCAAGAAGACCAACAATTTCACCTCTTTTAATTGAAAGACTTAAACTTCTAATAACTTGTTTATTTCCATATGTTTTAGAAACTTTATTGACTATTAATCCATCGTCTAAGATATTAAACTTATTCATCGTTTTCAGATATAATAATCATAACCTTTTTTGATTTATTAGATTTTATTTTATATGAATTTGTAGCTGTATTTAGTGTGCCATAGTCTCCTGTAATAGTTTCACTTTCACTAACTATCTTAACATCATTTTTAAGCTCAATAATTGATGTATTGTCATCAAAATCTATTTCTTTAGCAAACATCTCGACACCACCATTTCTTATGTAAGCACCATCATCATCATCTACATCAAGCATTGTAATTTCTCTTTCATTATTTTTATTGGAGAAAGATCCATTTATTTGTTCTCCCTTAATTAATATATTTTCACTATTAAGAGAAGAATTAGGACCACTTAATGCAAAATTTCCATTTTTGTTATTTATTTTAATATTTCCATCTGAAAACATTTTTATATCTTTCGTGTTCAAATTTGAATTCAATCCCTCAATATATATTTCTTCATTTTGTACCATAAATTTTAACTTTGCCCCAGTTCCATTAATTTTATATTCCAAAGATTTTAATTTAACATTTCCATCTGCATCAATTATTTTAATATCATATAAATCTTTTCCAAAAAAAATTTTTATTAGATCTCCTTCTAAAGCAAAATTATCAGATTCAATTTTGACGTTTTTTTTTAAAAGATAATACTTATTATCTTGAAACACTTCAATTCCATCTTCTGCAGTTATTTTAGTTTCTCCAGTAGTTCTTCCATGTAATGTATACGTCTGTAAAAAAATAAAAATAAAAAAAAGTATATATTTCATTTGATGATTATGATTGAGTTTCCATTAAATTTTATTTTGTTACCATTATCATAAATATCAAATCCCTCTGATGAAATTTTAGTATTCTTAGATTTAAAGAAAGATTTTGAATTACTAGTTGCAGTTTGATCTAATCTATTAAACATTACATTATCAGTCTTAATACTAAAATTGTTTGATTTAAATACAACGTTTTTTTTTAGTAATATTTTGTTGTCATCAATAAAATTTCCTTCTTTAGCTGTAACAAATATTTTTTGATTAATACTATTTATTGCAAATCTCGGCTCTATAATATCGGCATTTGACAGAACAACATTCGACAAATTAATATTATTATTTGATGTATAATATTTAAAAAAAAATAAAATTAAAAAAAGAAGCGAAATTAAAAAAGTAAAAAATAAAATATATTTTTTATTTAATGAAAGTAAAAAATTCAATTTAACTCGTTAATCTTAGCAAGTCGTGAATATGTACAATGCCTACAGGCATCTTTCTATCACATACGAACAAACTGGTTATTTTTTTACTATTCATTAGATTCAACGCTTCCCCTACCAGCATATTTTTATTAGCAAGAGTAGGTTTATTTGTCATAATTTCTTTTGCTCTTTTCTCAAAAAATTTTGCGTTAATCTTTCTTCTTAGATCACCATCAGTTATTATACCAATAATTTTTTTTTTCGAGTCAAGTACTCCTAGACAACCAAAACTTTTGCTTGTCATCACAATCAGTGCTTTTGACATTTTTTCACTGCCATCAATAATTGGCAAAGATTTTTTAGTATGCATTACATCGCCAACTGTTTTCAAATCTTTACCAAGATTTCCACCTGGATGATAATTTTTAAAATGCTTACTTCCAAAACCTCTAAGCTCTAAAAGTGCTACAGAGAGACAATCTCCAATAATTAAAGCCATAGTGGTAGAAGTGGTTGGAGCTAAATTTAATGGGCAAGCTTCTTTTGGTTTTTTATATAATATACCAATAGTAGCATTTTTATGTAAAGTACTCTTAGAATTGCTAGTAATACTAATAAGAGGTATATTAAATCTTTTAGTAAAATTTATAATATTATTTAATTCTGATGTTTCTCCAGAGTTTGAAATTGCAATAACACAGTCTTTTTTTTGAATATTGCCAAGATCACCGTGGCTAGCCTCTGTAGCATGCACAAAATATGAAGGCGTACCTGTCGAAGTTAATGTTGCTGAAATTTTTTTTCCAATATGTGCACTTTTACCTACACCTGTAACTATGACCCTACCTTTAAGATCATGGATAATTTCTACAGCTTTAGAAAAACTATTATTAAAAGTAGATTCCAAAGTTCTGATACTTACTAATTCTTTAGATAAAGCTTTTTTTGCACTTGTGATTATTTTTTTGTTATTACTCATTAATTTTAATGCCTAAATATGTCTTGATCTCCCCAACCACTAATATCCAAAGTTGTTCTTATTTCAATAAAGTCAAAACATGCCTTTGCAAGCTTAACCCTTCTCTCTCTTAAAAGCATATTATCTAGCTTTGCTTTTATTTTGTGTAGATATAGTACATCAGTTGCAGCATATTTTTTTTGATCGTTTGTAAGTTCAGCACCCCAATCAGAAGATTGTTCAACTTTTGAAATATTTTTATTAAGCAGTTCATTACAAAGATCTTTATATCCATGTTTGTCTGTATAAGTTCTTACAAGCTTAGATGCTATTTTTGTGCAATAGATATTTTTAATATTAATTTTAAAATTATATTTAAATACAGCTACATCAAATCGAGCAAAATGAAATATCTTTTGTATTCTATTATTTTTTAAAATTTTAATTAAATTTAATGGTTTTTTCTTTGAAAGATCAATTTTAATTAAATGGCAAATATCATCTCCGTTAGATATTTGAACAAGACATAACTTATCTCTAAAAGGATTAAGACCCATGGTTTCACTATCAATAGCTATTGTATTAGCTATTTTTACACTTTGTGGGATATCGTTTTTGTAAAGTTTAATTTTCATTTTGATATTTTTACTTATTCTATGTATATTTCTATACTATATCATTAATTTTTTAAAGGTCATGAAATCAATAGTAATATTTGGCGGCGCAGGTTTTATAGGCAAGCATTTAATTAGAAGGTTAGCTAAAAATGGTTATAAAATTGTTGTCCCCTATCAAAAATCTATACAAGAGGCTAAAATTAGACTTCTAGGAGTTACAGGACAGATCACACCTTTTCGATACTCTTCATTACATGACAAGCGTTTGCAATCTGTACTAATTAACACCGATATTTGCATAAATCTTAAAACTACATATGATCAAAAAAAAGGTATTTTTAATGAAACTATCTATAAATTCAATAAACAACTACTTAAGATTTTGAAATTAAATAAAGAATTAGGAATGTTCATTTTTTTTTCAGGATTAGGTGTCGACATAAACAAAAACTCTTCTAGAAGCGTAGCAGTTTTTAAAAGTGAAAAAGAAATTTTAAAAACAATTGATAATGCTATAATTATAAGGCCTGGCGTCATTATTGGTGGTGGTGATATATTTTTAAAAAGATTGTTATCTATTTTCAAAATGTCTTTCTTTGTGCCTCTTTTTGGAGATGGTTCTAAAAAGTTTCAACCTGTATTTATTGATGATATCTCGCTTGCAGTAGAGAAGATTATAAATGACAATATAAAAGGAAAAAATATTTACGAATTAGCTGGTCCGCGGATTATTTCATATAGAGATTTTTATAAATATATTTCAAAATGTCTTAATAAAACGAGGGTTTTGGTACCAGTCCCTTTAAATATTATGAAGCCTTTAATTAGTATTACTGAAAAAACTCCGTTTTCACCTTTAACTTTAGAACAGTTAAGGCTTTTTGAAAAAGACAATATTTTACAAAATGTAGATAAAACATTTAAAAATTTAGATATTAATCCACAAGATACTCTCCAGATAACTTCAAATATTATTGAAAATTAGGCATTTTTTCTAATTTAGTAAAAAAATGAGACTAAATTAGTGATTTTAGGGTTTATTTTTAAATTTATTGAGTGTATTTGGTCGTTCTTGGAAAAATAAGTAAACAATGCTGACCTAAATGTTAAAGTTTGTTAAAATTAATCAGGAAAACCCTAGTAAAATTCCTGCTGAAAAAAGAGTAAAATCTTTTGATGAGATTTATGCTAGGTATGCTTCTCAAAAAGCTGAGGAACAAGCTTCTAGATGTTCTCAGTGCGGTGTTCCATTTTGTCAGGTTCACTGCCCACTTCATAATAATATTCCTGACTGGTTAAAACTAACAGCTGAAGAAAGAATGCAAGAGGCTTTTGAAATTTCAAGTTCAACTAATAACATGCCAGAAATTTGTGGAAGGATCTGCCCACAAGATCGTTTATGTGAAGGTAACTGTGTAATTGAACAATCTGGACATGGAACAGTCACAATCGGTTCAATTGAAAAATTTATAACAGACAAAGCTTGGGAAGAAGGCTGGGTAAAAAAAATAATTCCAGCTGAAGAAAAAAATGAAAGCATTGGCATAATTGGCTCAGGTCCAGCTGGATTAGCTGCAGCTGAAGAGCTTAGAAAAAAAGGTTTTCAGATCACTATATATGATCGTTACGATAGGCCTGGTGGACTTTTAATATATGGAATTCCAAATTTTAAATTAGAAAAAGAAATTGTTATAAGAAGAACAGATCGTCTTAAAGAAAGTGGAATTAAATTTGAATTAAACTGCGATATTGGGAAAGATATAACTTTTGCAGATATAAAAAATAAGCATGACGCAGTTTTAATTGCCACTGGAGTTTATAAATTTAGAGAAATTAATCTTAACAACTCAAACTACAACAACGTGGTACCAGCATTAGACTTCTTAGTTGCCAGTAACAAAACTGGTTTAAAAGATAAAGTTGAAGATTTTGTAAATGGAAGATTAAATGCAAGTGGTAAAAACGTTGTGGTTATCGGCGGCGGCGACACAGCAATGGATTGTGTGCGAACTGCAGTAAGACAAGGAGCTAAATCTGTTAAGTGTTTATATAGACGTGATAAAACAAATATGCCTGGATCACAAAGAGAAGTTCAAAACGCTATTGAAGAGGGTGTGGATTTCCAGTGGTTGACTTTACCTACTGAATATTCTGGAAATGGTTCTCTAAAAAATGTCAAAACTGTTCTTATGCAACTTGGCGAACCAGATGAGTCTGGAAGGAGAAAACCTGAACCAAAAGAAGGAACAGAAAAATATCTTGATGTTGATCTCGTTATAGAGGCTCTTGGCTTTGAGCCGGAAAATTTACCTAAACTTTTTGATAATCAAGAACTAACCGTAACTAGATGGGGAACTCTTAAAATTAATTATAAAAGCATGATGACATCAATTGACGGCGTCTTTGCTGCAGGTGATATTGTTCGAGGAGCAAGTCTTGTTGTATGGGGTATTAAAGATGGAAGAGATGCAGCTAAAAACATTCAAGAATACATAGAGTTTAAACAACTTTTACATAGTAGAGAGAACAAGAAAGCTGCTAATGCCTAACAGATTTATAGAAAACTATAAAAAGAATAAGAAGTTTCTTGAAGAGAATCATATCTATGACGAAAAAGATGAACATTCATCGTGTGGTGTTGGATTAATTGCCTCTTTGGATGGCTCTGAAACAAGAGAAATTGTTGAGTTGGGAGTACAAGCGCTCAGGGTTCTATATCATAGGGGTGCTGTCGACGCGGATGGTAAAACGGGCGATGGTGCTGGAATTCAATTATCAATACCTAAAGAATTCTTTATAGAAAAAATTGAACGAACAGGACATAAACCAAATGATTATCCTTTTGGTGTTGGTATGATTTTTTTACCAAGAACTGATTTTGCCGCACAGGAAAATGCACGTACAATAGTAGAGTCAGAAATAATTAGAGAGGGGTTAAAAATATATGGTTGGCGACATGTTCCAATTAATTCTTCGATTATTGGAGATAAGGCTAAAGCTACAAGACCTGAAATAGAACAAATACTTATATGTAATGAAGAAATTGAGGATGAAAAAGAATTCGATAATAAACTTTATATAATTAGAAAAAGAATTGAGAAGGAGATAAGAAGTCAGAACATATCAGATTTTTATATTTGCTCACTTTCTTGTCAGTCAATAGTTTATAAAGGAATGTTCTTAGCTGAACAGCTTTCAAATTTTTATCCTGATATACAAAAAGAAAACTTTATTTCTAGATACGCCGTTTATCATCAAAGATATTCTACGAATACATTCCCTACATGGTCCCTTGCACAACCATTTAGAGTAATTGCTCACAATGGAGAAATTAATACACTAAAAGGAAATAAAAATTGGATGTCGGCTCACGAACCTAGAATGCAACATGCAAATTTTGGAAATAATGTTGATGACTTGAAACCTATTATAGATTCAAATGCATCTGACTCAGCTGCTTTAGACTCAACAATTGAATTGTTGGTAAAAGCAAATCGTTCCCTTCCAATGGCAAAGATTATGACAATTCCTGAAGCTTGGGCTCACAGAAGGGATTTTCCAAAAAAATTAAAAGATTTGTATGCTTATGGTGGTGCTGTTATGGAGCCTTGGGACGGCCCTGCAGCAATATGTGGAGCTCACGATGATTGGGCAATAGCTGGAATGGATAGAAATGGTTTAAGACCTATTCGTTACACTTTGACAAAAAAACTACTCATCGCTGGTTCTGAAACAGGTATGGTAAAAGTCAACGAACAAGATGTTGTTGAAAAAGGAAGAGTCGGTCCTGGTCAATTAATAGCAATTAATTTTAAAGAAAAAAAATTTTATAAAGATCATGAAATTAAGAAATATTTATCAGATACTAAACCATTCGGAAATTGGACTAAAAAAATTACGTATATCGATAAGCTTGTTAAATCTACGGACGAAGAATTTAGAGATTTAGACTCAGGTGATCTAAGAAAAAGAATGGCATGTTTTGCATGGTCAGTAGAAGATATTGAATTAATACTCCATCCCATGATTGCAGAAAAGAAAGAAGCAACTGGATCAATGGGAGACGATACACCTCTTGCTGTCCTTTCAAATAAATACCGTGGCCTTCATCATTTTTTTAGACAAAACTTTAGTCAAGTAACAAATCCTCCAATTGACTCTCTTAGAGAAAGAGTTGTTATGAGTCTTAGAACAAGAATAGGAAATTTAAGTAATATTCTTGATGAAAATGAAAATCAGTGTGATCATCTCCAGTTGAATTCACCTGTCTTATCTATAGAGCAGTTTAAGTCGATGAGAAAATACATGAAGGATACTGTTAAGATTATTGATACAACAATGGATAAAACCAATCCTGAAAATAACTTTGAAAGTACAATCTCAAGAATAAATAAAGAAGCTGAACAAGCTGTAAGAGAAGGTTATGTTCACATTATACTTAGTGATAAAGCAATGTCTAAATCCAGAATTTCTCTTCCAATGATTTTAGTCACTAGCTCTGTTCATCATTATTTAATAAAAAACAATCTAAGAACTTTTATATCACTCAATGTTCAGTCAGCAGAATGCCTCGATGTCCACTATTTTGCTGTTCTTATTGGCGTGGGAGCAACAAGTGTAAATGCTTATATGGCTCAACAAGCTATAGCTGAAAGGCATAAGAAAGGATTATTTAAAAATTTAACATACGAAGAATGCGTAGAAAGATTTATTAATTCAATAAACAACGGCTTGCTAAAGACAATGAGTAAAATGGGTATCTCTGTTGTAAATTCCTACCGTGGGGGCTGTAACTTTGAAGCTATCGGTCTTAGTAGAAATTTAATGAGCAAATATTTTCCATCTATGAGTTCTAAAATTTCAGGAATTGGTATCAGCGGCATAGAAAATAGATCAAGAGAAGCACATGATAAAGCTTATGAAGAAAATATAATAACTCTACCTATTGGTGGAAATTATCGTTACAGGTTTGGTGGGGAGAAACATGCGTTTGAAGCTCGCTCCATACATATGCTTCAAACTGCTGTTACTTCAAACAATTATTCTTTATTTAAAAAATATTCTTCAATGGTAGATGACATGGATCCAATTAATATTCGTGATCTTTTAAATTTCAAAAAGAACAAAGAGAATAAAAATCTATCAAATAATGTTGAGCCATCTCAAGAAATTAGAAAAAGATTAGTAGCCCCAGGTATTTCCCTTGGTGCATTAAGTCCGGAAGCACACGAAACATTATCTGTAGCCATGAATAGAATTGGTGCAAAATCTGACTCAGGAGAGGGTGGAGAGGATCCAATCAGATTTAAACCTAAAGCAAATGGAGATAATGCATCTTCGAAAATCAAACAAATTGCTAGTGGACGTTTTGGAGTAACAGCTGAGTATTTAAACAACTGTGAAGAAATTGAAATTAAAGTTGCTCAAGGTGCAAAGCCTGGAGAAGGTGGACAATTACCAGGAGGTAAAGTTACAGGTTTAATTGCGAAATTAAGACATTCAACAGAAGGTGTAACTCTAATTAGTCCACCACCTCATCATGATATCTATTCAATAGAAGATCTTGCTCAACTTATTTATGATTTGAAACAAATAAACCCGAAAGCAAAAGTTTGTGTTAAACTTGTTGCACAGTCGGGAATAGGTACTGTCGCTGCTGGAGTGGCAAAAGCAAAAGCAGATACTATTTTAATTTCAGGACATAATGGAGGTACTGGGGCGAGTCCTCAAACAAGTATTAAATATGCAGGTCTTCCATGGGAGTTAGGTTTAAGTGAAGTTCATCAAGTTTTATCATTAAATAACTTAAGAGATAAAGTTGTTCTTCGAACAGATGGTGGTTTAAAAACTGGTAAAGACATTGTTATTGCTGCAATGCTTGGAGCTGAAGAATACGGTATTGGTACAGCTAGTTTAGTTGCAATGGGTTGTATAATGGTAAGACAATGCCATTCTAATACTTGTCCAGTTGGAGTATGTTCTCAAGATGAAAAATTAAGACAAAAGTTTACTGGTACACCTGAAAAAGTTATTAATTTATTTAGTTTTATTGCTGAAGAAGTAAGAGAAATATTATCTAATCTTGGTTTTAATTCTTTAGATGAAGTTGTTGGAAGGTCAGATCTTCTTTATCAGGTAAGCAGAGGAAGTTCAGATCTTGATGACCTTGATCTTAACCCAATCATTCAAACAATTGATTCATCTGTAGGAGATTTTAATAGTAAAAAAAATACAATTAATAAAGTAAGCGATAGTTTGGATTTAAAAATTATACAAGATTCAAAGTCATTTTTTGATAATAATCATAAAATTGAATTAAACTATAATATTCAAAACACAGATAGAGCAATTGGAACTAGATTAGCTTCTGAGATTACAACTACAAAAGGGATGAGCACTCTTAATGAAGATTTCTTTACTGTAAACTTTCATGGGTCAGCTGGTCAATCTTTTGGCGCATGGAGTGTACAAGGTACTACCCTAAGAGTTTATGGAGATGCTAATGATTATGTTGCAAAAGGATTATCTGGAGGTAAGATTGTTATCCAACCAAGTTCGTCATCAACACTTCCAACAAATAAAAATGTAATTATAGGAAATACTATTCTATATGGTGCAACTAGTGGTAAATTATTTGCTGCTGGAACTGCAGGAGATAGATTTGGTGTAAGAAATTCTGGTGCGCATGCAGTTATAGAAGGTTGCGGAGATAATGGCTGTGAATACATGACTGGGGGAAGTGCCGTTATCCTTGGTGAAGTTGGAAACAATTTTGGAGCAGGAATGACAGGTGGTATGGCATTTGTTTACGATAAAGAAGGAACATTACCTCTTAGAATTAATCTTGAAGATATTTTTTATCAGCAACAAATGACAAATTATTGGGAACAAATATTAACTCAAAAAATTGAAGAGCATGTCAAAGAGACAAACTCTAAATATGCTCAAAATATCTTAGATAACTGGGATAATGAAAAATTATTATTCTGGCAGATTGTTCCAAAAGAAATGATTAATAAATTTGATCAACCAGTTTTAATTAAAGAAGAAAAATCAGCTTAACTTTTTTTAATTACAGAAGTAATAGATTCATTAATTACCTTTAGATCAAAACGTTCAGACAATCGATGATCACTGTTTTTTAGTAGTTTAATTTGTATTTCATTCCCTTTTACTTTTTTAACTATTTTTTCTGGAATATCTGGCTTAACGACATTATCTTTTAAACCTTGTATTAATATTAATGGCTTGTTCCATTTAAATTCTTTGTTTAAAATTTTATTTTTTCTTCCATCAATAATATATTTCTTTTTTACAAGATAACTAAAGCCATAAGAAGAATATCTAATAAACCCTTTTTTATTCAACTCTATTTTTTTCTTTGTAGAAAGATCATTGTAAAATTCGTCTATATAATCCGGGGCAGCTGCAAGTCCTACCATACCAGCTACTCGTGATGGTCTTGCCTTAGCTGCTAGGAACATTAACCATCCTCCCATACTACTTCCAACAAGTATTTGAGGACCTCTAGCTATATTATCTAGAACATCGATTAAATCTTTTTTCCAATCAGAGATTGTAAAATCTTCAAATTTTCCACTAGATTTGCCATGACCTCGGCACTCAAAACGAATAAAACGAAGCTTATTTTTGATAGCATATCTCTCAATAGATAACGCTTTCTTGCCACTCATATCAGAATTTAATCCATGGATAAAAATGATTCCAGGGGATTTACCTCTAATTAATTTATAATGGATTTTTTCTTTTTTCTTATTAAAAAAGTAAGCCATGTTTGATACAAATACTTATATTTAATAAAATGTCATCATTTAATGTTGTTCAAATAATTCCTTCTTTAGAATCTGGTGGCGCAGAAAGAGGTACTATTGACGTTTCTAATTATTTATCTGAATTAGGAATCAACAATAATATAATTTCTAACGGGGGACGTTTATTAAATGAAACTGATAAAAATTTTACAAATCATTTTAAACTACCAGTTGACTCTAAAAATTTTATAACTTTCCCATTCATAGCGGATAAAATAAATAAATTAATTAGTAAAAATAATATAAATATTGCCCACATTCGATCAAGAGGTCCTGCTTGGATATTAAGATTTGCTGACACAAAAAATATTAAAACAATCTCAACTTTTCATAATGTTTATTCTGGAACATCATTTTTAAAAAAATTTTATAACAAACAACTCGCTAATGCTGATAAAGTTATTGCTATTTCTAATTATGTTAAAAATGAAATAATTAACAAATACAAAATACATAAAGAAAAAGTTGAGGTTATAAATAGAGGCGTAGATGTAGATTACTATGATAAAAAAATTCCTGATGATAAGATTAAAGCTTTTTTAAATAAAAATTCAATTAATCCTAATAAAAATTTAATTCTTTACCCTGCAAGATTAACTAATTGGAAAGGTCATCTTGAGTTTTTAGATGTGTTTAAAAAAATAAATGACGATAATTATTTTTTATATTTTGTTGGGGATACTAAAAATCAATCTTATTCTAAAAGAGTTCAAAATAAAATTAATGAGCTTAATCTAACTAATAATTGTAAAATTTTAGGAAATCTTAACAAAGATGATTTAAAAACTATGTACTTTTTATCTTCAATAATTGTATCATTACCCATTCAATCAGAGGGATTTGGTAGAATAGTTGGTGAAGCAATTGTTATGAGAAAAAAAATTTTAGCATTTAATTATGGGGGTGTTAAAGATCAGCTGAACGGTTTGGATGAAATCTATAAAGCTGAACCATTAATATACGATAATCTTCACTTAAAACTTCAGGAACTTATAGATATAGATAATGAGAAATTTTTAAATATATCAAATAATAGCAGAAAGCACATAATTAATAATTTCTCAAAAGAACAGATGGTAAAAAAATATCTTAATTTATATGAAAAAATTTCAATATAATAATATTTTAGTTGTGAAGCATGGCTCTCTTGGTGATATAGCTTTTTCATTGCTGGCTATGGAAACAATTAGAAAATATTTCAATGATAAAAAAATAGATTTAATCACAGAGAGTAAATATGCTAATTTTTTAAAGAAATCAGGTAATTTTAATTCAATTATAGAGGATAATCGAAAAGGATTTTTAAATACTCTAAAGGTAATATTCAAAATTTATAAAAATAAATATGACTTAATCATTGATCTCCAGAATTCAAAGAGAACTAATTGTTACTGGTTGTTATTAAGGTATTTTTCTAAAAGTAAAATTAATGGATCGAGATCAAATTGTAATATCAGGTATACAATACCTATCCAAGGAACTGAGTCTCCTCAAAAAGGTTTATATAATCAACTAAAACTATTAGGTATAAATGAAATATCAGATGATCTTGGATGGCTTTTAAGAAATACAGATAAAATATTAGAAGATAAACTAATAATGTTTATTCCCGGCGTATCAAAGTCAGGAAAATACAAACAGTGGTCTTCAAAAAAATTTGCAGAACTTGCAAAAATTCTTGAAAATAAAAGTTTTAAAATTTGTGTTGTAGGACAGGATAGTGATAAGGAAATAACATCTATAATAAAGAAAAATTGTAGAAATATTATTGATTTAACAGGTAAATCACCACCTGAAATTATTTATTCAATTGCAAAAAAAAGCCATTTAGTTGTAAGTAACGATACCGGACCTGGTCACATTGCAGCTTTAAGTAAAACAAACACATTGTTTTTAGCTCTTGATAATATTATTTCTAAATCAAACCTATCAGAGTATAAAAATGCATTTAATATACTTTGTGATTCTATGGATAAAATATTAGTTGATGATGTTCTAAAATATTTAAATGAAAATAAACTAATTAATGAATGAAATTAATTTTTCTTCCAAATTATCATCATTAAATTTAAATTTTGTATAATTTTTTTTCCAAGGCGCATATTCCTGTGCAATCATTTCTGGTAAATTATCAGCATCATAAATTACACAAAGATTACAATCTGTAAGTGAAGCTATATGGGTACAACCACATTCTGGTGTAATTACATAGGCTGAAGAATTTATAATTGACGTCCAGTTATGAAAGTCAAGTTCTTCTAAAATTAATATTTCGTTAATATCTCTAAGATTTCTGAAAGCATCATTGTTAATTTTTTTATATTTTTTATAAATTTTATTAAAAACTTGTTTAGAAGATTGATCACTAGACATAACTATATTTTTTCCAGTATTTTTAAATTTATTTAATAAATTAATAAACTGATCTTCTAAGAAATATCTATTTATCCATTTTGAAGAAAGATGGATCAAGCATATTTCTTTTTGACCATAATTTCTTTTATCAAATTGAAATAAAGTATTAATTAATTCATTTTCTAAAAGCTTTAAGCCACTTTGTCTGACTAATTCTTGCATTAATTCACTTTGATTAATTGATTTTTTTTGCCTAAAGTATGAATTTCTATCTACTATTTTGATGTTGTTAAAAAAGAGTTTGCATAGTGTTCTCTCAAATAGCTTACTACGTATTCCTGATTTATATCTGGATAGTAATATTAGAACTGACTTAGTTTTACTTTTAGAAAGTATTGATATTATAATACTTTTCCATCCTGGACTAAATGAGTATAGATAATCATAATTTTGTTTTCTTATATTTCTAATATTATTCCATATATTGGAAACTTTTTTATTTAATAAAAATATTTTATTTATAACTGAAAGATTATTACAGACTCTCAAATTATTATCTGAGCACACAACATCAATTATATATTTTTCATTTGCTTTTTTTAAACCTTGAATAACAGGAAGAGTGAGTAGCATATCCCCCATTTTATCTATTCTAACAACACAAATTTTCATAAATTTATCAAAATAGTTTTAATCAATACAATTCTTTTTTAAATCAGGCCTTGAATTTAATTTCATTTGAGATTATATCCTAACAAAATATGAAAAAAGACTTAATTTCCTAATATGCTATTAAATAATAGCTACAACACAATCTCAATATAATTTTGGCTGTAAATTTTAAAGCGAAGAAAGATATTGGTCCTAGAATCAATGAGAAAATTACTGCTAGTGAGGTAAGACTTATATCTAGTAATGGCAAACAACTTGGTATTTTAAGTATTCGTGAAGCTCTGATACAGGCTGAAGACGAAGGCTTTGACCTAGTTGAAGTTTCTCCTGAAGCAAATCCACCAGTTTGTAAAATAATAGATTATGGAAAGCTTAAATATAGGGAACAGAAAAGTAAAAAAGAGGCAAAGAAAAAACAAAAAACAATAGAAGTAAAGGAGATCAAAATGAGGCCTGGAATTGATACTCATGATTATAATGTCAAAGTAAAGGCTCTTTCTAAGTTTATTAGTGGTGGCAATAAGGTAAAGGTTTCTATGCGTTTTAAAGGAAGAGAAATGGAACACCAGAATTTAGGCTTTGATTTATTAAGGAAATTAACAACTGAGGTTGAAGAATACGCTAAAGTAGAGGTTGCGCCTAAATTTGAAGGAAAGCAGATAATGATGATATTAGTACCCCAAGTTGCAAAATAGACTCTAATCATTGCAAAAAAAAATATTTTTAGTATAAGCCCATCAAACTTGTTATGGCCTGCGGGGCAGCCTAACGGTGCAATATATTATTAAAGGAGTTAACAATGCCCAAGCTTAAAACTAAAAGTAGTTTAAAGAAAAGATTCTCTAGAACTGGAACAGGAAAAATAAAATTTAAACCTGCTGGAAAAAGACATGGAATGAGTAAACGTTCCAATAAATTCATACGTAACACAAAAAGATCTGCAATAATGTCACCCGGTGACTCCGCTTTGATTGATCACATGTTACCATACAACAAGTAAGGAAGGTTAGTTATGGCAAGAGTATCAAGAGGTGTTACATCAAGAGCAAGACACAAAAAAGTTATTAAAAGAGCAAAAGGATATTACGGTAGACGAAAAAATGTTTTCAGAGTTGCCGTACAAGCTGTTGAAAGAGGTATGCAATATGCTTACAGAGATCGAAAAAAAAGAAAAAGTGATTTTCGTGGGCTTTGGATACAGAGAATTAATGCAGGTGTTCGTTTATACGGTCTAACATATTCTCAGTTTATTTCTGGCTTAAAAAAATCATCTATTGAGATTGATAGAAAGATCTTAGCAGATCTCGCAGTAAATCAACCTGATGCTTTTAAAGCGCTAGTTGATAAAGCTCAATCTGCTAGATAAATTCTATTAATAAAATATAATAGATTAAATGGTTTTCGCAGAAAATAAAAATGACATCTTAAAGAAAATTAAAGATACAAATTCTTTTGAAGATCTAGAAAAATTAAGATTATATTATCTTGGAAAAAAAGGCGTTATACCTGAAGCTCTAAAAGGTTTAGCTTCTCTATCAATAGATGAAAAAAAAACTAAGGGGCAAGAAATAAATATTATTAAAAAATTTGTTGAAGATATTTTAAGAGAACAAAAAACAATTATTGAAAATTCTGATATTGCTAAGAAAATTAAGCAAGAAACAATTGATGTTACTTTGCCACCGAGTATTAAAACAGTTGGTAAAATACATCCAATTAGTCAAACAATTTTCAATATTATAGAAATATTTGGTAACTTAAATTATTCGGTTGAAACTGGACCAGATATAGAAACAGATTTCAATAATTTTACAGCTTTAAATATTCCTGAACATCATCCTGCAAGAGAAATGCAAGATACATTTTATCTTGATAGTGATCAGAAAAATAATGTATTGCGAACCCATACCAGTCCAGTTCAAGTTAGAACAATGCTTACAAATAAACCTCCAATTAAAATAATTGTTCCTGGCAGAACTTATCGAAGTGATTCTGATGCAACACATGCTCCCATGTTTCACCAAGTTGAAGGACTAGTCGTTAATCACAATGCTACCATGGTAGATTTAAAATCTACATTAGTTACATTTCTAGAAGAATTTTTTGAAGTAAAAAATTTAGAGTATCGTTTTCGCCCAAGTTATTTTCCGTTCACTGAGCCTAGTGCAGAAATGGATGTTGCTTATACTAAGGTTAACAATAAAATTAAAATTGGAGAGGGAAACAATTGGTTGGAGATACTAGGCTGTGGCATGGTTAATCCAATAGTATTAGAAAATTGTAAAATTGATTCTAAAATTTATCAAGGATTTGCATTTGGAATGGGAATAGAGCGATTATCTATGTTAAAATATGGAATTTCAGATTTGAGAAGTTTTTTTGATCTAAATTATAGATGGTTAGATCATTATGGTTTTAGTATATTACACAATCAAACAAGGTCTGGTCTTTAAATGAAGTTCACATTAGACTGGTTAAAACATCATTTAGATACTTCAGAAGATCTTAAAACCATTACTGATACTTTAACAAAAATCGGTTTAGAAATAGAAAGTGTTGAAGATAAATCAAATGACTTCAAAGATTTTAGTGTAGCAAAAGTTATTAAAGCTGAAAAACATCCAGATGCTGATAAATTAAAAGTATGTCAAGTTGAAACAAAAAGTGGTGACTTTCAAGTTGTATGTGGTGCGCCTAATGCAAGAAAGGGTATGCTAGGAATTTTTGCTCCTGAAAATAGTTATATTCCTGGCACAAATCTACATTTAAAAAAAACAAAAATTAGAGGTGTTGAGTCATGTGGAATGCTTGTTTCCGAAAGAGAGATGGGTATTTCAGATGAACATGATGGGATTATAGAAGTAGACACAACTCACAAAATAGGTGAACCATTCAGTAAAATATTTAAGATTGATGAACCCGTTATAGAAATAAATTTAACACCAAATAGATCCGATTGTTTATCAGTAAGAGGAATAGCTAGAGATTTAGCTGCGGCAGGAGTTGGTAAACTTAAAGATTTAAAATTTAAAAAAATAAAAGAGTCATTCAAAAGTCCAATGAAATGGGTAAAAGACTTCGAAGATCAAAATTTATGCCCTGGAGTCTCAGGTAGATATTTTAAAAATGTTAAAAATAATGATAGTCCAAAGTGGCTTCAAGATAGATTAATAGCTATCGGGCTTCGTCCGATATCTGCTTTAGTAGATATTACTAATTATGTAACTTTTGATTTAGGTCGTCCATTGCATGTTTACGATGCTGATAAAGTTTCTGGAAATCTTACTATGAGATTGGCAAATAAAAACGAAGCATGTTTGGCACTTAATGAAGTCAATTATAAATGTACTGAAGATATGATTGTTATATCTGATGATAATAGTAAACTACATGGTATTGGTGGTGTAATGGGTGGTCTCGATAGTGGTTGTAGCATGGAAACAAAAAATGTTTTCTTAGAAGTAGCTTTATTTGATCCAATATCAGTAACTAAAACAGGAAGAAAACTTAACTTACAAAGTGATGCAAGATATCGATTTGAAAGAGGAATTGACACTGAGTCAATTTATTGGGGTGTTGAAGCTGCAAGTCAATTGATTCTTGAATTATGTGGTGGTGAGGCAAGTGAATTTGTTTCGACAGAAATAAATAAAAGAGAAATTAAGAAAATAAATTTTGACTCGAAAAAAATTAAATCATTTGGAGGTATCGACATTGATGTTAATAATCAATCAAGGATTTTAAGATCTCTTGAATTCCAAGTTAAAGAAAATAAATCAATTCTAGAAATTGAAATACCAACATTCAGACCTGATATAGTTGGTGAAGCCGACATAGTTGAGGAAATAATAAGGATCTATGGATTTGATAAAATACCTGTAAAAAATATAATTAATGAAGAAGATAAAACACAAATCCTAAGTTCTTCGATCAAGACTTATCATAAAGCTAAAAAAATTATTGCTACACAAGGGTACTCAGAGGTTGTGACATGGTCTTTTATGGATGGAAATAAAGCAAAAGTATTATCTAATGATCTTATTAGTTTACAAAATCCAATTAGTAGTGATTTAAATACCATGCGTCCCTCAACAATTCCCAATCTTTTGGAAGCAATCAATGAAAATAAATCTCGTATGTATACTAGAGCTAAGATTTTTGAAGTTGGTCCAAACTTTTCTAAATCTCTGAATGAACTCCAAGAAAATGTTGCTTCAGGTATTTCATATGGATCAATTGACGATGATAATTGGTTATCAAATAAAAAAAATACTGATGTATACAGTGTAAAATCAGATTTATTCAGTATTTTAACTAGTTTAAATGTTCCAATTGATAATTTGTTGTACGATAAAAATGAAGGTAATATTTACCATCCTGGAAAATCGGCTACCCTGAGATTAGGTAAAAACATAGTTGCAAAATTTGGTGAATTCCATCCAATTTTACTTAAGACAATGGATATAAATATCAAAGTTTATGGGTTTGAGATATTTTTAGATAATATATTCCAATTTCAGGAAAGCAAACCTAGTTCTCGAGGTGGATTTTCAAATAATCCATATCAAATGGTTGAAAGAGATTTTGCATTCTTATTCCCAAAAGAAATTAAAGCAAATGAAATTATAAAAATAGTAAAAAAGATAGATAAGAACGTAATTAATAAAGTAACTATATTTGATGTTTATGAGGGAGATAAGCTACCTCACAACAAAAAAAGTATTGCAATTAGAGTTTTATTACAACCAATAGATAAAACTTTTAAAGAAGAAGATATAGAAAATTTATCAAATCAAATTGTTGACCAAATTTCAAAATCATTTGAAGCTATAATTAGAAAGTAATGACAGAACTTAGTTCTATAAGAAATTTTTCAATTGTAGCACATATTGATCATGGTAAATCTACACTAGCAGATAGATTAATTCAATTTTGTGGCGGCCTTACAGATAGGGAAATGAAAGAACAAGTTCTTGATTCAATGGAATTGGAAAGAGAAAGAGGAATAACAATTAAAGCTCAAACTGTAAGATTAACGTATAAATCACAAGATGGAAAAAAATATATTTTGAATATTATGGATACACCTGGACACGTTGATTTTTCTTATGAGGTATCAAGATCACTTGCAGCATGCGAAGGCTCATTGCTTATAGTTGACTCGACGCAGGGAGTTGAAGCACAAACACTTGCAAATGCTTATCAAGCAATAAATAATGATCATGAAATTCTTCCAGTTCTTAATAAAATAGATTTACCATCTTCAGAGCCTGAAAAAATCAAATCTCAAATTGAAGAAGTCTTGGGAATAGAAACTGATAACGCATCTCTAGTATCAGCTAAAACTGGATTAGGCATTGAGGAACTTTTAAATAAAATAATTATTAATTTACCATCTCCATCTGGTGATCAAGATAGTCCTTTAAAATGTATGTTAGTTGATAGTTGGTATGATAGTTATTTAGGTGTTGTTGTTTTAGTCAGAGTTGTAAATGGAAGCCTTAAAAAAAATCAAAAAATAAGGTTTATGGCAACCGGAGCAACTTATAATATAGATAGAGTTGGTGTATTTTCACCAAAGGCCACTGAAGTGAATACACTGGGCCCAGGGGAAATTGGCTTTATAAATTCAGGTATTAAAAGCGTTTCAGATTGTAAAGTCGGAGACACAATTACAGATGATAAATATCCTACAGATAAGGTACTACCGGGTTTCAAACCATCCCAACCAGTTGTCTTTTGTGGGATGTTCCCAGTAGACTCTGACGATTATGAACATATGAGAGATAGCATGGCAAAACTAGCTCTTAACGATTCAAGTTTTTCATACGAACCTGAAGTTAGTCCTGCTTTAGGTTATGGTTTTAGATGTGGTTTCTTAGGATTACTTCATTTAGAAATAATAAGAGATCGTTTTGAGAGAGAATTTAATTTAGAACTTGTAACTACAGCACCATCAGTTGTTTATAAAATACAATTAAAAGATGGCTCTATTATAAATTTACATAATCCAACAGATATGCCAGATCCAGTTCAAGTAGAAAATATTTCTGAGCCTTGGATTAAAGCTACAATCATAGTTCCCGAAGAATTTCTTGGTTCAGTTCTTGAATTATGTACTTCAAAAAGAGGTATTCAATTAAATATGAGTTATGCTGGTAATCGACCATTAGTAGAATATAAGCTTCCATTAAATGAAGTAGTTTTTGATTTTTATGATCGATTGAAATCTCTTACAAAAGGGTATGCTAGTTTTGATTATGAAATAACTGGTTATGAGATAAATAATCTTGTTAAAGTTGGAATTCTTATTAATGGTGACCCCGTTGACGCTCTTTCACTAATAGTTCATAAAGATAGATCTGAGCAAAGAGGACGATCTTTATGTGAGAGGCTCAAAGACTTAATACCTAGACAACAATTTAAAGTAGCTATACAAGCTGCAATTGGAGGAAAAATTATTGCCAGAGAAACAGTTGCATCTTTTAGAAAAGATGTAACACAAAAACTTTATGGCGGAGATGTAACAAGAAAAAACAAACTTCTAGATAAACAAAAAAAAGGTAAAAAAAGAATGAGACAATTTGGGAAAGTAGATATACCCCAAAATACATTTTTAAATGCCTTAAAAATGAAAGAATAATTAAAGTATTACTATTTACATTAATTACATTTATTAACGTACCAATTCATTTTTTTATTTTTCCAATTACTATTTAATTCAATAATTTTCATAGGATATGTTGAATAAATGATTTTGCAATTACCATTATTATCTATTTTTTTTTGCAAATCATATTCATTAGTTATTACTAAAGTTTTATTAATTGAATTTAAACTTTCTGATTCTTTTAACTTGGGTAAAAAATGTGTATAAAAAAATGGTTCCATATTGTTAAATTGATAAGGATTTTCACCAATGAATTTAATATTTTGATTTTGATTTTCTTGATAATATAAAAATTTATATAAAGCAATTTTACTATTAATTGGGAAAAACATAATAATAAATAAAAAAATAAAATTAAATATTAATGAAGAGTAAGCTGTAAATCTTTTCAACCTTAAGTTTGAAATATTGTCTATTAAATAGATAATAAAAAAAGGCGCAAAAATATATATAGGAAAAATAAATCTGGTTTCTTTGTGTGAAAAAAATGAAAGTATTATTAATGTACCCAAAATCATCCATGTAAAAATATTTTTTGGATTTTTATATATAAAATATATTAACGAAACCAAAAATACTAAACTAAATATCGGAGCTAAATCTTTTAATATTGTTAATATATAATACCACCATGGTTGTGATCCAAATCCAGACATTCTACCTTCAAGTATTTGTAGCTGAAATATTTTATAATAGATGTTTGCAAATTCTCCCCAATTTAAATAATCTACATATAGTCCGAAAAAAATTGCTGATGATAAACCAATTGATACTAATAAAATTTTATCAAAATAAAATCTAAAAAAAATTACCCAAATAAAAATTGGAAAAATTGTAAATATCATTTGAGGCCTTACAACAATTGATAAACCCAATATAAACCCAAAAAATATTATTTTTAATTTTGATCCCTTTTCATTGGTTGTTCCAAAAGTTTTAATTAGAAATGCTAATGCAATACAAAATAATGTTATAGATAAACTTTCTGAAGAAGTCCTTATATGTAAAAATGGAAAAAACCAAAAAGAAAAATATATAAAATAAATTTGTATAGAATTGTTTTTAAAAAATATATTTTTTAAAGAATTAAACAGATATAAAATACTAAATATCCCTAAAATACTATTAAAAATTCTAATTGAATAAACCCATATAAATGGATCATTAAGACCAAAATAATTTAAAGAAATAATTATAAAATAGTAAAAATTTGGTTGTATCCAAGGTCTTATTCTGTGGTCATCTACCCATTCCCAATAATAATCTGAATAGTCATTAATCAAAATATCATTAAAACCAAGCAAATATGCAACTGGTTCTAATATTTGGAAATGCTCATCATCATTATAAAAACCCAAATTATTGTAAGATGCTAATGAGTAAATGATGATTAAAAAAAAAATAATTAAATATTGGCTATTAATTTTTTTTTTTAATTGGTACATTTTTATCTTACTATATATATTTATTCATGAAACAATTACAGACTATTTAAAAGATATTATGAAGAAAAAAATCTTAGTAGCTGGCGGTGCAGGCTTTATAGGTTTCCATTTATGTAAAAAACTGATTAGAAATAATATTGTATTTTGTGTTGACAATCTTTCTACTGGAAACATTAACAATGTAAAAGAATTGCAAAATAATAATAATTTTTATTTTATAAAGAAAAACATACAAAAAAAATTTAATATAACTTGTGATGAAATATATAATCTTGCTTGTCCTGCGTCACCAAACAAATATCAAAAAAATCCAATTGACACAATTAAAACTAATGTGTTTGGATCAATAAATTTATTAGACATAGCAAAAAAAAATAAAGCAAAAATATTTCAAGCATCCACAAGTGAAATATATGGGGATCCTTTAGTACATCCTCAAAATGAAAAATACAGAGGAAATGTTAATATAACTGGTGTTCGGGCATGCTATGATGAAGGTAAAAGAATAGCGGAGTCATTATTCTTTGATTACAATAGATCTGCAAACATAAAAATAAAAGTTGCAAGAATATTTAACACTTATGGTCCTTACATGAATACCGATGATGGAAGAGTGGTGAGCAATTTTATTGTTTCTGCATTACAAAACAAACCTTTATTAATTAATGGAGATGGATCTCAAACTAGGTCGTTTTGTTATGTTGATGATACAATAAAAGGTATAATAAAATTAATGAATTCAGGAAAAAATATATTAGGCCCAATAAACATAGGATCAACTAATGAAAAGACAATACTTTTCTTAGCTAAAAAAATAATTCAAATGACAAATTCAAAAAGTAAAATTTTTTTCAATGATTTTAAAGCAGATGATCCAATTAAAAGAAAGCCTGATGTCAAATTAGCAAATAAAATTTTAAAATGGAAAGAAAAAACAAGTCTGGAAGATGGAATAAAAAAAACTATAGAGTATTTTAAAAAAATATGAAACTTTCAGTAATAATACCTTGTTATAATGAAGAAAAGACTATTGATGTTATTTTAGATAAAGTTATTAAAAATAATTATACTGATAAAGAAATAATTGTTATTGACGATTATTCAACTGATAATTCTAGAAAAATTATTGAAAAATATAAAGAAAATAAAATATTCAAATTCATTTTTAACCAAAAAAATAGAGGGAAGGGTTTTTGTATAAGGGCAGGTATCAAAATTGCAGATGGTGATATAATAATTATTCAGGATGCTGATCTAGAATACGATCCATCAGAGCATATAAGAGTAATACAACCTATTTTAGATGGAAAAGCTGATGTTGTTTATGGTTCAAGATTTAGAGGATATGGAGTTTCTAGAACAATTTATTTTTGGCATAGAATAGGAAATTTTTTAATTACAAATTTATGTAATATTTTTACAAATTTAAATCTCACAGATGTAGAAACATGTTTTAAAGCTATAAAGCTAGAGAAAATTAAAAACATACAGCTTAAAGAAAATGGTTTTGGAATTGAGCCAGAAATTACAATAAAATTAGCAAAAAATAAATGCAGATTTTACGAAGTAGGTATTAGTTATTACGGTAGAGAATACTCAGAAGGAAAAAAAATAACTTGGATAGATGGTATAAAAGCTATTTTTTATATCTTCAGATATTCATTTTTTAAATAAAATTTTTATATCTATCAATTTAAATCATGAATGATAAATTAATTATTAATATTTAAATTACATATGAAGCTTAATTATAGACCAGAAATTGATGGGTTGAGAGCAATCGCTGTTATTGCTGTAATTTTATACCATGCTCAAATAAGTAAATTTTTTTATGGAGGGTATGTTGGAGTAGATATTTTTTTTGTAATTTCTGGCTATTTAATAACATCTATTATTTTTAAAGAGCTTCTAAATACGAATAGCTTTAATTTTAAATATTTTTTTGAAAGAAGAATTAGAAGAATTATTCCAGTTTTGTTAATAATGAAATTAGCAGTGCTTCCATTCGCACTAGTTTTATTACCTCCAAGTAGATTAATTGAATTCTCTACATCTGCATTGTATTCATTAGGTTTTGTATCAAATATATATTTTTATTATACTGGTTTGCAATATGAAGCACTTGAAGGGCTATTTGTTCCACTACTTCATACATGGTCATTATCTGTTGAAGAACAATTTTATCTATTATTTCCAGTTTTATTTTTTATAATTTTTAGATACCTAAACAATAAAATATTTTTATTCTTAAGTTCAATAATTCTTATTAGTTTAGTTTTGTCTGAAATATATATTATCGAAGATAAATCTTTTGTTTTTTATTCGACTTTTACAAGAGTTTGGGAGTTGATCATAGGTTCACTACTTGCATATTTTGAATATAGAAGACCAGAAAGAAGTAATAATAATAAAATTTTAAACTCCGCAATGCCTATATTGGGAATTATTTTAATTTTGTTAACAATATTTTTATTTGATGATAAAACTCGGCATCCATCTATTTTAACTCTTATTCCAGTAATTGGAACTGCTATTATCATTTGGTTTGCAAATAGAGATAATTTAATTACAAAAATATTATCTAATAAATATTTAGTATTTATTGGTTTAATTTCTTATTCACTATATATTTGGCATTACCCAATCTTTGCTTTTGCTAAAATTAGTGGTTGGACAAGCGGCAGCTTTGTAGCTAAAATTATATTAGGTTTTATAACAATATCAATTTCAATTATTTCTTATTTTTTTATTGAAAATATTTTTAGAAATAAAAAATTTAGATTTAAATATATTTTATACTCTCTAATTTTTACTTCTATTGTAATAATTTTTTGTAATTTATTAATTATTAATAAAAATGGATTCCCAGAAAGATTCAAAAATTTAAAAGAAATAAATAAAAATTATAATTTAGACAATTTTTATTTAGAGAAGAAAAGGTTATCGAATGATTTTCATTTAAAAAATACTTTTGATTTAAACAAAAAAAATATTTTGATAATAGGTGATAGTCATGCTGATGATTTTAGAAATATGTTTTTTGAAAATAAAGAACTATTTGAAGAGTACGATTTCTTAAGCTTACTTAAAAATAATATAAATATTAATAATGATATTGAATTATTAAAGAATCATAAATTAGTGATGGAGGCAGAATATATAATTTTTTCGTATAGATGGACACAAAAAATAATTGAAGAAGTTTTTAACGAGTTAATACCTCATTACAAAAGTCTAAATAAAAAAATTATTATTACATCTAGTGTTAATGAATATTATACACCATCAAAAATGTATACTTTACTCGATCATTTAATTTTGTTTGGTAACAAAAAAATAGACTACTTTAATCTAAAAAATGAATATTATGAAAACAGAACCCTAAATTCAAAATCAAGTATAAATATAGAATTAAAAAAAAGATCTATATTTTTAAACTTGAAATATTTGAACAAGGAAGACTATATGTGTGATTTGATTTTAATGGAGTGTGATTATTTAGATGAAGAAGGCTATAAACTTTTTTATGATAATGATCATATGACAAATAGAGGAGCAAAGCATTTTGGAAAAAAAATTCATGATATAAAATGGTTTAATTTAAATTAAAATAGTTTCATATAATTACTTTGATAATAAAAATTATATTTTTTGTTTAATTATTTTATATTTTTTTGTGTTATAAAATTTATGATAATATGCCTACTTTGATATCAAACAGAAAAAATTATATTTTTATTCATATTCCAAAATGTGCAGGTACTTCCATTGCAAAATATTTAAATAAATACGATAATGACTCTATTTCTATTAAATTATTTAATTACATCACAAGAAGATTTGGATCTAAAAAAAATATTTTCTTTCATGGGCCATTCTTAAGCTTTTTTAACCCAAAATTTATTAATGATCATGAAACAGCTTATAATCTAAAAAAAATAATAGGCGAAAAAGAATTTGAGAGATATTTTAAATTTTGTTTTGTTAGAAATCCTTGGGCTAGATCACTTTCAAGATATAATTATTATATCTACCATTCTAAAAGCAAGATAACTTTTAAAGAATTTTTAAATAAAGACTTTCAACCTCAATTAAAAAGAATATCTGATAATAGTGGCAATATCCTTGTAGATTTTATTGGTTCATTTGAAAATTTTGATAAGGATTTTCAAAAAATTTTAAATATAATTAAAATAGATTACAAAAAAGAAAACTTAATGCACATTAATAAAACAAAATTTATAGATGATTATAAAAAGTATTATGACGAGGAATGTTTTCAAATTGTTGATAAGAAATACGCAGAAGATATAAAATATTTTGATTATAAGTTTTAGTTTATATATTTAAAAAATATCATTATAATATTATTTTTTGTATTATTTGGAGAGATGTGAGAGCGGTTTAATCAGCACGCTTGGAAAGCGTGTGTAGTAGCAATACTACCGAGGGTTCGAATCCCTCTCTCTCCGCCATAAATCAATCTATTTATAATATAGTAAAGAAAATTTATCTTTTAAGTGAATGGGTTCAACGTTCTAAACTAAGAACTAATTTAAAATATCTAAACAATATTGCTTTATTCTTTCTATAGTTGGAATATATTTTTGTTCAAGATTCGGAGCTACTGGCACAGGTGTATCCTCTGCAGTATATCTAATAACTGGTCTTTTAAGAGATTTAAAACAATTTTCAAATATTATACTTGTTATTTCACTTGCCACACCTGAAGTATAATGTCCTTCACTGAGTACCAATGCATGATTTGTTTTATTAACAGACTCTATTATTGTTTTTTTATCAAGTGGATTAAGTGTTCTTAAATCTATAACCTCCGCTGATATATTATTATTTTCTAGTAGTTTTGCAGCCTCTAGTGCAAAATTTGTCATTCTTGAATATGTGATTATTGATATATCATTACCATTTTTAACTTTATTTGCTTTTCCAAAAATAGTTTTTTTATTCTTATCTAATGAACCTGTAAAATTATATAACATTTTATGTTCAATAAAAACCGTAGGTGTGTTGGTTTTAATGGATTCTCTTAGTAGATGATATGCATCATTTGGATTTGATGGCATAACTAAATATAAACCAGGCATATACATAATCCATGATTCTAAACTTTGCGAATGTTGGGCACCACCTGATCTTCCCGTACCACCTTGTGTTCTAATGACCATTGGGACAGATATTTGACCACCAAACATATATCTAATTTTTGCTGATTGATTACCAATTTGATCCATAGACATCCCAAAAAAATCAACATACATTAATTCTGCAATAGGTTTTAAACCTGTCATTGCAGCTCCAATGGCTGTTCCAACTATTGTTGGTTCTGAAATTGGTGTATCGATTACTCTTTTAGATCCAAATTTATCAAGTAAACCTTTTGTTGCACCATAAGCACCTCCATATTTCCCAACGTCTTCACCCATTATTACAACTTTATCATCTTCTGACATTTCATCATACATAGCTAAACGTAAAGAATCTCTAAAAGTGATTTTATCAAAAAATTCTTGCTTATTTATATTCATTAATTTTTAAAATATTTCTTATTTTATTATCTACACTCTCTATAGAATAGTTTTCATCGTAAACATCAGTAAATATTTCACTCTCTTCATTTACAGGGGACTCCATAGCAAATTTCATGGACACATCCATCTCATCACTTATCTTTTTGTCTAAACTTAATATATCATTTGCATTTAAAATTTTATCAGCTAAAATTTTTTCTTTAGCAAAATTAATCGGATCAAATTTTCTATTTTCTACTTCTTCCTCTTCACTTCTGTAAGGACTCTTATCTTTTCTTGCATGACCAAAAAATCTATAACATTCCACTTCAATAAAAGAGGGCCCATCATTTCTTGTTCTTTCAATAAGGTCTTTTACATCAAGAAAAGCTTTTTCAGCATCAAGATGATTAATATGTAATGTATCTAAGCCAAATGACTTAGCTCTTGCAGAAAAATCTTTTATACCAACAGCATCATCAATTTTTGTACCCATACCATATTGATTATTTATACAGCAAAAAACAACTGGTAAATTCCATAATGATGCCATGTTCATACTTTCATACAATATGCCTTGTTGCATTGCTCCATCACCAAAAAAAGCAATTGAAACATTATTATTATTTAGATATTTATAACTTAAAGCTGCACCAACTACGGTTGGAATTCCCCCGCCAACTATAGCATTAGCACCTAAATGTCCTAGATTCATATCAGCTATATGCATCGATCCACCTTTACCTTTACAATACCCATCTTTTTTTCCAGCAATTTCAGCCATCATTTTATCTGGGTTGCCTCCTCGAGCTAAAAAAATACCATGTCCTCTATGATGTGTTGTGAATGTATCACCATCCTGCATTGCTTTAGTAACACATGCAGGCCCAAGTTCCTCACCTATAGATAAATGTAACATGGTGCCTGCTGTTTCACCTCTAACAAATAACTCAGCAACTCTCTCTTCAAATACCCTTATCCTCTTCATAGTAGTATAAAGATCTTTTAAAATACTATTTGATTTAGAATTCATGTTTTGGATATATATATATTTATAATTTAATTGGTATAACTAATAATGATTTTTGTATCTGGAGAAAATTTAATAGACTTAATTGCAGACAAAAAAGACATTTACAAACCATTTGTTGGTGGTTCTTCACTTAATACTGCACTAGCATTAGGAAGATTAAAATCTAAAGTATTTTTTTATTCGAGAATTTCTAATGATTATTTTGGTAAAATGATATTTGACCATTTAAAAAAAAGTAATGTTAATGTTAGTTTAATTGAAAGAACTAATGATCAATCAACAATTGCAATAGTAGTAAACAAAAAGAAGCCAGAATTTAGTATTCATTTTATGAATACCGCTTCTATTAATTTTAAATCATTTAAAATTAATAAAAATTATTTAAATAAAATCAAATTTTCTCATTTTTCATCTATATCCTTAGCCCTTAGCCCTTCGGCTGAAACACATATAAAATTAATGCACCATTTAAAAAGAAATACAAAATCAATTATTTCTATTGATCCTAATGTTAGACCAAGTGTAATTAAAAACAAAAAAAATTATTTACAAAATTTTAAGAAGTTTATGAAATATGCAGATATTATAAAAATGTCTAATGAAGATTTTTCATATATTTCAAAAAACAAATTAGATAGTCAAGTTAGATATTGGTTAAATAAATATTCAATAAAAATATTTATAATTACTCTAGGTGACAAAGGGTCTATTTTATATACAAACAAATACAAAATTTTTCAAAAAACAGAAAAAATAAAAGTTATAGACACTGTTGGTGCAGGTGATAGTTTTATAGCGGGAGTAATTGCGTATCTTGATATGAATAAAATTCAAAGCAATAATCAAATTACAAATATATCTAAAGAAAATCTAATTAATTGTTTATATTTTGCAACAAAAGTCGCAGAAAAGAATTGTTTAGAAGAAGGTAACAATCCACCTTATCTAAAAAAAGTTCAACAGTTTATGAATTCTCATACATAGCGATAGTAGTTCCTACGTCTACTTCTTCATTTTCTTTAACTAATATTTTAATTAATATTCCATCTTCTAAAGCAGGTAGTTCGATTATAGTTTTATCACTTTCAATTTCAGCAATTGTTTCTCCTCTGTAAAACTTATCATTTAGTTTTACTAACCACTTTGAAATGCTACCTTTCTCCATGGTCTCTCCAAGTCTTGGAAGTTTTATTTCTTTCACAAACTTCTATTAGTATATTTTAAAGATAAGGTCATTATATAACTAGTTAATTTTATGAAAAAAATGGAAAAATGTTCTTATGTTAAATTTTCTGAACCCAAAATTGATACATACCCGTGAAGGTATTTGGATTTTTAATTTCAAATTCATTCCATAACGAAAGTGAAAATAAAGAATCTTTTTGAGGATTAATCTTTTTGAAACGATTTTTTACCCATGTTTTACTCATTTCAAATCCAAGAAAATTTAAGTTAAGCATTTTTAAGCTTTCCTCTATTTGTGGAATTGTAAATCTATGTTCTTTAATATTAAAAAGCAAATCTCTACATCCATTTAGTGAGTAAAAATCTTTAAATTTTAAAATTTCACTAATATTTGATTTACTTATATTACTAGAATCGGTTACATCTTTACGAAATAATCGGATACTATCTTCTGTTGGACCGTATGTTCTTTTATCAATGTATTCACGCATTTCTACTATATTTCTTCGGGCTATTTCACTATATAGCCCAATTTTCATTAATCCTCCTGTATTCAATTTTTTTACAAGTTTTTCCCATCCAAGCAATGGTTCGTCCATGTGATGTAAAACTCCTGCGCTTTCAATAATATCAAAGTTTTTATTCAATTGATCTATATTTAAAATATCACCTTGAACGTATTCTATATTGGATATACCTAATTCATCTGTCTTCCTTTTTGCATAAGATAAACTACTAAAACTCAAATCTAAAGCTGTAACATTTGAATCTGAAAACCTAGTAGCTGTTCCTAAAGCATGCTGACCTGTACCACATCCAGCAACAAGTATTTGAGGTTTATTAAAAACTTTTTCGTAATTTATATTAAAATCACAATTAATTAATTTTAAGACATCTAAAACACTTTTAGACTTGTTCATTACAAGTGCATTAACCCAATTAGGGTAAGGACTTTCTTCATATTGATTTTTCACTTTTTTAGAAACTAAATTATTGACCTTAGATATACTTTTTATTTGAGATTTTAATTTTTTTTCAGTTTCAAAATTTAATATTTGAATTGATATTAACTTATTAATTTCTTTTTTGAATTGTAATGAAATTAAATCATTAGCCCAAGACATTTTTGAAAGTGGAATATATGAACCTAATATTGCTATTTTAGCTTCATCTATTTTAATATTTTTTTTTAAATCATTTACAATTCTTTTTTCTAGTCTAGATATTTTTTGCTTTTCACTATTACTTATAAAAAAAACGTATCCATTAATAAAACATTGCATTGCCATTGATATGTAAAAAGGCAGACCTCTTATTTCATTATTTTCTACTCTATCAAGCATCATTAATCGTAGTTTGGTAAAAGCCTTCTCTATATCAATATCTCTTATTGGACTTAATTCCATTATTTTTAGAAGTAATGGTATTTTTGAAAACTCATGAGTAATTTGATCTAAATTTTCAGAAGTAATATTATTATTAATTAAATTAAAAATATTTGTAAATTTTGGATATGTTCTAAGTGCACTAAAAATAGCTTTGGTTGGAGGATCAATATATTTATAATTTAATAAATTATTTAAGCTAACTATTAATTCTTCGTTAGATGAATTAAATTCAATTCCATGTAAACTTTTAGCATAATTACTCCAAAGTGAATTATTCTTAGGAGTAAATGTTAGTGCTTTTCTATAACTTTCACCAGCTTCACCCAGTCTATGTAGTTCAAATAATGTCGCACCTTTATTATTATAAGCTTCAGCATAATCAGGTTTTAAATTGATTGCTTTATCATAATTTAATACAGCTTCTTCCAACTTACCAATTTCTTTGAGAGCGTTAGAGTAATTGAAAAAAGCCTCTGAGAAATCTGGTTTAATTTCTGTCGCTCTTTTACAAGTAATTAATGCTTCTTCTAATCTATTCAGTTCAAATAATGTCGCACCTTTATTATTATAAGCTTCAGCATAATCAGGTTTTAAATTGATTGCTTTATCATAATTTAATACAGCTTCTTCCAACTTACCAATTTCTTTAAGAGCGTTAGCACAATTACTAAATGCCTCAGCATGATACGGTTTTAATTCTATAGCTTTATAATAACTTTTTATAGATTCTTCATATTTACCTAAAGCTTGTAAGGCAACCCCAAGATTACTATAAGCCTCAGCATAATCAGGTTTAAGCTCAATTGATTTATTATATTTATTTATTGCTTCATTGATTTTTTTTTGTCCCTGTAATGAAGCACCCAATATATTATAAATAATATGAGATTGAGGATATGTTTCAAGTAGTTTAGTACATCTAATTTCAGTTTCTAAAATATGTCCTGATGTATATAGCTTAATCAGCTGTTCAATTTCTTCTTGAAGTAATTTGTTCATATAAATTTCTGACACCAAAATTGATACATTCCAGCAAAAATTCTTGGATATTTATTTTCATATTCGTCCCAAAAATTAAGATTATAAATATCTTCATTATTTTTATATATCTTTTTATAAATATTCACTAACTCTTTATTTTGAAATCCGCAAAATTGAAGATTATTTTTTTTTAAAAAATTTGATATTTCTAAAAGATCAAATTGTTTTTCTTGAACATGAAATAATAAATCTCTTAAACTACTTAATGAAAAAAAGTCTGTACTTTTTTTTATTAAATCATAATCTTTATTATTTGTTTCAATTAATTGTTCTCTATAACTTTTTATAAATTCATTATTAATTTCTAAATTAGTGGTTTTCAAATAAGAACGAACCTTTTTAATATGTTGCCTTGCATATTTACTATAAAGACCTATCATCATCATTCCGTAATTATTTAAATTTTTATTAAGGATTTTCCACCCAAGTAAAGGGTCATTCATATGATGAAGAACTCCTACACATTCAATCACATCAAATTTCTTACCAAGACTTTTTAAATTTAAAATATCTAATTGTATGAAATCAATATTGTTGATTTTTAATTTTTTTGACATTCGTTTTGCATACGATAAACTTTGTAAACTTAAATCTATTGCCGTTACATGAGAATTTGTAAATTTAGTTGCTGTTGCAATCGCATGCTGACCAGTTCCACAACCTGCAACAAGAATTTTAATTTTTTTCAAGTTATCAATTTTCTTATTTTGTATTCTAATATAATTGTTTTCAAAAAAAAATGATGGTTTTAGTGGAAATTTATTAAGTGCTATTTTATTCCATCTAGGATATGGATTATTTTCATATTGCTGTTTAACTACGATAGATACAGGATCAACAATGTCTTTTTTAGCTTGCAGTTCTTTTTTTATTTTCTTTTCTTCATTTGGCTCAATTATCTGTTTTTTTAAGATTTCAGAAATATTCTTTAAACCAAGAAACTGATCTGACCATTTATATTTATTTAATGAAGTATATGAAGACAATATAGCTATGTCTAGGTCTTCCAGTTCTAAATTCGAAGATGCTAAATTCCTTATTTTCTTTTCTAAATCATCTAATATTTTATTCTCTTTTTTACTAACAGGATAAATATATTCATTTAAAAAACATTGAAAAGATAGTGAAGTTAATAATGCTAAAGCTGATTTTTTATTTTTGATATTATTAATATTTAGTAAAATATTATACCTCAAATATTTCATGAGTTTTTCAATACCTAAATCTGGTATGGGTATAGATTTCAATAACTTAACTAAGATTTTATTTTTGTTTACTTCATCTATTAAGGTCTCTAATGGAAAATGTTTTTCTAAATTAGAAATATTATTAATAATGAATAACAATTTTGGGTCAATATACAAATAATTCAGTATACAATCAATAATATCAACTGGTCTTACAATTTCATCATAATTCAATAAATTTTCTATTTGCTTAGTAACTTTTAAAGAAGTCTTATAAAATTTAAAATTTTTAAGACATACAGAAAAATTTTGAAGAGCAACTACATAATTTTGATTGATATTTAAACACTCTAAATAATTATCAATTGCTAGCGATGTTTTTCCAATATCTTTATATATATTACCTAAATTATTATAAGCCTCGTATTTGTTTGGATTTAAATCAATACATTTTTTGTAATTCTCAATTGATTTATCAATCTGTTTTTTTTTCTTAAAAATATTACCTAAATTATAATACGCATCAGAGAAATTAGGATTTATTTTTAGTATATCATTAAAATTTTTAATCGACTCATCAAGATTATTCAAGTCATGGTTAATTATTCCTAATATATTTAATATAAACAATGACTCAGGAAAATTATTCCTTAATTTTTTTGTTTCTTTTAACATCTGACTATATTTTTTTAAATTAAGCATTCTCAATAAGTTATTTCTAATGTGTGCGTCAGGCTCTTTACTAATTTTAGAATTAATTACATTCATAACACTGACCTTATTAAATTACTTGTATATTCAGATTTAGGATTAGTGAAAATTTCTGAGCTAATATTAGCTTCAATAATTCTGCCATTCTTTAACACAATGATGGTATCCGATATTGACTGAATGACTTTCATATCATGACTTATAAAAATATAACTTAAAGATAGTTTTTTTTGTAAGTCATTTAATAAGTTGATGATTTGATTTTGTATTGTAACATCTAATGCAGATGTTGGTTCATCTAATATTAAAATTTTTGGTTCTAATATTAAAGCTCTTGCTATTGCAATTCTTTGTCTTTGCCCACCTGAGAATTCATGAGGATATTTTTCAATACATTCGTGAAAATTTAGTCCAACTTTTTCTAAAACACCTATTAATTTAGATTTTTTATTATCTTTTGAGAGTTTTGGATAATGAATATTTAAACCTTCAGATATAATTTCTTCTACATTCATTCTTGGACTTAGTGATGAAAAAGGATCCTGAAAAACAATTTGAATTTCTTTTCTTAAATTTAAAATTTCATTTTTATTAAACAAATTTATATCTTTATCATTAATTAATATTTTACCTCTAGATTTAACTAATTTTAATATTGCTAAAATAAGTGAAGTTTTACCAGAACCTGATTCACCAACTATACCAATACTTTCTCCTTCATTTAAAGTGAAGCTAATTTTATTTATTGCCTTTACATGATCAATTGTTTTTCTTAGCAAACCTTTTTTAATTGGGTACCACACATCTAGTTCTTCCACTCTGAGAACTGTATTTCTTGATTTACTAAAATTTATTTTTTTCTTATTTTGCGTAGATACTAATTGTTTAGTATAAACATGATCTGGTTGATTAAAAATTTTATCATTACTGCCACTCTCAACAATTTCACCATCTTTCATAACATAAATAAAATCTGACATTTTTCTTACAACTGAAAGATCATGACTAATAAAAATCATTGTCATCCCTAGTTTTTTCTGAAGATTTAAAAGCAAATCTAAGATTTGCATTTGAATAGTAACATCAAGAGCAGTTGTTGGTTCATCAGCAATTAGAACATCTGGATTATTAGCAATACTCATAGCAATCATAGCTCTCTGTCTCTGACCTCCAGATAATTCATATGGATATACTTTTGGTCTATCAGCGATCTCTCCTAGACCAACCTCATTTAACAACTCAAACGTTTTATTTTTTGCATTATTTTTATTTATTGAATTATGTGTAAGTATTATTTCTTCAATTTGTTTATTAATTGTATGTAATGGATTTAGACTCGACATTGGCTCTTGGAAAATTGTAGCTATTTTATTTCCTCTAATTTTCTGAATTTCATTTTTAGACAATGATAAAATGTTGGTTTTTTTAAAAAAGATTTCACCATCAGTAATTTTTGCACCACTTGGTAAAAGTTTTAATATACTTAATGCAGATAAAGTTTTGCCTGAGCCAGACTCCCCAACTATTGCAGTAGTTTTACCTTTAGCAATATTTAAGCTGATTTTTTTAACAACTGTGTGACTATTATTAAATTTAATATTAAGATTATTAATAGATATTATATCATCCATTTTATTTGAATGTCTTTCTAGGATCTAAAGAATCTCTTATTGCTTCACCAACGAATACAAGTAGCCCAAGCATTAGACCTAATGTAAAAAAACTTGTTATACCAAGCCAAGGAGCTTGAAGATTATTTCTACCTTGATTTACCATTTCCCCTAAAGAAGCTGAACCTGGAGGTAAACCAAAACCTAAAAAATCCAATCCGGATAATGCAGTAACTGAAGCACTTAAACTGAATGGAAGAAATGTAATTGTAGCAATAGTGGCATTTGGCAACATATGTCTTAACATTATTTTAGTATTAGATACCCCCAGTGCTTTTGCAGCTCTAATATAATCAAAGTTTCTTGCTCTGAGAAATTCAGCACGAACTACACCCACATATCCCATCCAACTAAAGAGAAGCAATATGAGTAATAACCACCAAAAATTAGGTTGTATTACACTTGCTAATATTATTAAAACATAAAGAGTTGGTATAGCAGACCAAACTTCCATAAATCTTTGAAAAAAAAGATCAGTTTTACCACCAAAATATCCTTGTATTGCTCCCGCAGTCACTCCTATTATCATCGAAAAAAAAGTTAAAGTAAAACCGAATAATACTGATATTCTAAAACCATATATCAACCTTGAAAGAACATCCCTTGCTTGATCATCAGTTCCTAACCAATTTTTATTTGATGGTGAAGAGGGAGCAGGAGAAGTAAGATCTCTAATAATTGTATTATATGAATATGGTATTAAAGGCATAATCATCCATCCTTTTTTTTCTATCAAATTCTTTACATATGGATCCTTGTAATCTGCTTCTGTTTCAAAATCCCCTCCAAATGTCGTTTCAGAATAAAAAGAAAAAATTGGGTAGTAAAAGTTTGAATTATATTTTACTAATAATGGTTTTTCATTTGCGATAAAATCTGCAAATAAAGAAACAATAAATAAAAAACTGAATATCCAAAAAGAGTAGTAACCTCTTTTATTATTCTTGAAATTATTCAATCTCCTTTGATTAAGTTTCGATAATTTCATTTATCTAGACTCAAAATCTATTCTTGGATCTATAATTGAATACATAAAATCACCAATGATACCCATAATTAATCCTAATAGAGAAAAAAAATAAAGAGTTGCAAATATAACAGGATAATCTCTTGTTAGTGCTGCTTCATAGCCAAGAAGCCCTAAGCCATCTAAGGAAAATATTACCTCTATAAACAAAGAGCTTGAGAAAAGTATTCCAATGAATGCTGATGGAAATCCAGCAATAACTATCAACATTGCATTTCTAAACACATGACCATATAGAACTTTTCTCTCACTTAAACCCTTAGATCTGGCTGTAATTACATATTGTTGATTTACTTGGTCAAGAAAAGAATTTTTAGTCAAAAAAGTTAGTCCTGCAAAGCCACTAACAAGCATTGCAGTTAGTGGTAATGCTAAATGCCAGAAGTAATCAAGAATTTGTTGAAATAAATTTAATTC
Source organism: uncultured Alphaproteobacteria bacterium (assembly GCA_902630465.1). Taxonomy (GTDB): domain Bacteria; phylum Pseudomonadota; class Alphaproteobacteria; order HIMB59; genus CACPNW01. The sequence continues at coordinate 88,858 of CACOVJ010000001.1, forward strand.
ACTAAAATTTTCAGAAAATAATCCTCTAAGAGGAAAAATATCATAAAATCTTCCTCCAGCAAAAAAAACGATTAATATTACAGCAAATAAAAAATTTGGAATTGCATAACCAATTGTCACAATAGAACTTGAAACAATATCAAATTTTGAACCATCATTAATAGCTTTCCTAATACCAAGAGGTATGGAAATTAAATATACCAATAAAGTTGTCCATAAGCCTAATGATATAGAGACTGGCATTTTATCTAAAACAATAGAGGTAACTTTTTGATCTCTAAAAAAACTTTCACCAAAATCAAATGTTAGATAATCTTTTAACATTTTTAAGAAACGTTGATGTGCAGGTTTATCCATTCCATACATTTTCTCTATTTCTTTTATTATATCGGGATCTAAACCTTGCGCTCCACGATATTTACTATCGTTAACTGAACTAGAAACATTACTATTATATTCTAAAGTTTCTCCTTCACTACCACCCGAGAAACGGGCAGTTGAATCAATAGCTGTTCCAGTCATTTGAGCAATCATTTGTTCTACTGGCCCACCTGGAACAATTTGAATGATCGCAAAATTGATTATCATTATCCCAAAAAGAGTTGGAATTATTAAAAGAAGTCTTTTTATTAAATAAACACCCATGTTTGGGTTATTTTATATTATTTCTAATAAACTTTAATAATTAGTTTGATGTTCTATTTGATTGAATTATTTCAAACTTACTCTGATTAATCCACCATGTATCAAAACCTAGGGAATATTTTGGTTTTATTTTTGGTTGATCAAAAAAGTCCCAGTATAAAACTCTATAAGAGGAGATATGCCATTGAGGAATAACATAATAATTCCATAGAAGAACACGATCAAGGGCTTTGGTTATCGTTATTAACTCTTCTCTATCACTGGCATTGATTAAACTTTCAATTAATCCATCTACAGCATAATTTTTTATACCTACAACATTCCTAGAACCGTCAGTGTCTGCAGCATCAGATCCCCAAAAATTTCTTTGCTCATTGCCAGGTGATAATGATTGTGCAAATGTTTGTACGACCATGTCAAAGTCAAACGTTTCCATTCTTTTTTGATATTGTGCACTATCAATTGTTCTTACTTCTGCGACTATACCTAATTTCTCAAGGTTATCTTTAAAAGGAAAAACTATTCTTTCAAATGCTGGAGATCGTAATAAAATTTCAAACTTGAAGGGTTCCTTAGTATTAGAGTGTAAAAGTTTACCGTCGATTAATTCCCAGCCTGAGTCTTCTAAAAGCTTTGAAGCTTCCTGCAATTGCATTCTCATATAACCAGAACCATCTGTTACTGGATTCTTATATTCTTTAGAAAAAATTTCTTTTGGAAGCACATCAAAATAAGGATTTAAATATTCCATCTCTTTTTGTGAAGGAAGACCAGAAGACGCAAGTTCTGAATTTTCAAAAAAACTATCTGTCCTTTTGTATGCATCAAAGAATAAATTTTTATTAGACCATTCAAAATCAAAAGCATAAGAAATCGCTTTTCTTACTCTTCTATCTTTAAACTTATCCTTTCTGATATTAAAAGCAAAACCCTGCATTCCTTGCGGATTTTCATGACTTATTAATTTCTTCTTAATCAAACCTTCATTTACAGCATTTATATCATATGCAGTTGCCCATTCTTTTGATGAATTTTCAGAGAAGAAATCAATCTCACCAGATTTGAAAGCTTCTCTTTCAATACCTCTATCTTTATAATAATCATACCTGATTGTCTTGTAGTTATCTTTCCCAATTTTAATTGGTATTGATGCACCAAAACCCCAATAATTTTCATCTAATTCGTAAGTAATTGATCTTCCGCTATCAAATGATTTAATTTTATATGGCCCACTTCCAATTGGTATTTCTAAAGATGTTTCTTCAAAATTTTTGTTTTCCCAATAATGTTTTGGTAAAACAGGTAACTGTCCAACAATTAATGCTAATTCTTTATTCGTGTTTGTTGTAAAATTAAATCTTACTTTATTTTCTTGTTCTTTAATTACTTCTTTTACATCACCATAATAGTACTTATAAAATGGGTGACCTTTATCCATTAACGTATTAAAAGTCCAAACAACATCATCAGCTGTGATTTTTCTTCCATCGTGCCAATATGCTTCATTTCGTATTTTAAATGAAACCCAAGATCTATCATCTGGCCATTCAATGGTTTCTGCCAATAATCCATATTCTGTAAATGCCTCGTCACTTGATCCAGTCGTTAATGTTTCATAAAGCCCTCCAATTCCAGCTGCCGAGGTACCCTTTAAAATAAAGGGATTGAAACTATCATAGTTTCCGATAGCACTCCTTATTATTGAACCACCTTTGATTGCGTTTGGATTAATGTATTTAACATATTTAAAATCTTTTGAGTATTTAGGATCACCATGCATTGCAATTGCATGTGATATATTGGTATTTGCCTGTGCTTTAAATTGAAGAATTAGGGTAAATGTTAGGATTAAGGTGATTGTTTTCATATTAATAATATATGTCTATTTATTAAAAATTAAAATAAATTTTAGTTTATTAATTTAATTATTTCATCATGAAGAGAACTTGTACTAGATGCAACTAAACTTCCGCCTGACTCTAAAGAAATCTCTCTCCCAAATTTATCAGTAATTATTCCACCGGCTCCTTCAATCACATTTACAAGAGCCATATAATCGTGTGCTTTTAAAGTATCTTCTAAAACAACATCAATTAAACCTGAAGCTAACATTCCATACATGTAACAGTCACCTCCAAGTCTATAGTATCTTGACTTTTCTTTTAGTAATTCTAACCCCTGTCTAATTTGAGGCTCTTGAAAATATAGTCCGGACGTAAAAAGATAGGCATCTTTTATTTCTTTAATTGCACTAGTTTGAATATCTTTTCCGTTACATTTTGTTCTTTCATTTTTTACTCCTATCCACCTTTCATTGTGAGCCGGACAATTAATAATTCCTAAAACTGGTTTTTTGTTGTGAAGTAGAGCAATTAGATTACCAAAATCTTTATGTCCTGCTATATAGCTTCTTGTACCGTCAATAGGATCTATCACCCATATAAATTCTGAGTCTATCTTTTCATTTTCGAACTCTTCGCCTAAAATTCCATGTTCGGGATATACTTTTCTAATTTGTTCTCTTAATACTTGTTCTGTTTCTTTGTCTGCTAAAGTCACAGGACTCTCATCATCTTTAATTTCTATTTCAATTTTATTTCTAAAATAATGCATTGATGTTTTAGACGCATAATCAGCTAAAGAGTTTGCAAATTTTGTAAACTCTGCTGTTTTTAAGTTCATTTTTTCTGTTTATGGAAGTGGTGCAGGATTATCTGAATGTTCTCTAAGGAAATAGACTAAGTCTGCTCTATCTTTAACTTTTTTCAAACCAGCAAAATTCATTTTTGTTCCCTTAATATATTTTTTTGGTTTATATAAAAATTCTGCTAATTCTTCATATCCCCATTCGCCACCATACTCTGCAAGAGCTTTTGAATAAGCAAAGCCCTCTACATTGGCTTTTGGACGATTAATTAAATTCCAGAGTTGAGGCCCAACTTTATTTGCGCCACCTTTCTCATAATTATGACATGTTGCACATTTTTTAAATAATTTTTCTCCATTTTCTAGTGAGGCACTGGCAAGTAAGGCTGAAATAGGCTCTATTACTTCTTCTTTTTTTGCAACAACCTCATCACCCGTTGGAGCATCTGGAACATCGATTTTATAAGCCGTTTCTTTTTCATCATGATGCTCAATGTCTATGAGTAAATCACCAAAATGACCAATTAATGTAACAACTAATACAGCAAATATAATTGATGCTAAAATTTTGTTAACTTCAAGTCCAGACATGTATAAATATATATACAGATTTTTTTTAGAAATGAATACAATAGTAATTAATAGGAATTTTAAAATTTATAGCCTAATTGTCGCATAATTAATGAAAAGCATTATTATAATCCCATCAAGAATGGCCTCCACACGTTTCCCAGGTAAACCACTTGTAAAGATCCATGGTATCCCAATGATACAAAGGGTCTGGCAACAAGCAATCAATGCAGATTTAGCTGATGTATATGTAGCTTGTTCTGAAACGGAAGTTTATGATTTAATTACAAGTGTTGGAGGAAAGGCTATATTAACTGATCCTAATCTTCCATCAGGTACCGACAGGATTTACTCTGCTTTTAACCAAATAAAAAATTCATCTGAAATAGAGTGTGTTATAAATCTGCAAGGCGATATGCCGATGATAAAATCAGAACACATTCGAAAAGTTATAGAGCCAATTAAACATAATTTTTCATTAGGAACATTAGTAACCACTTTACAAGATAATGAAAAATCAAATCCTAATGTTACTAAGGCTTTAATTGATTGGAAAGATAATTCTTTAGGTCAAGCTGTAGAATTTTTTAGATTAAAAAATAAAATAAATAATAATACATTTCATCATGTTGGAATTTATAGTTATTCAGTTGAAACTTTAAAAAAATTTGTAATTTTACCAAAATCAAAAAACGAAATATCTTTGAATCTTGAACAATATCGAGCGATGGATGCTGGAATAAGTATTGGTGTAATTTATGTTCCAGAAATTCCACCAAGTATTGATACAAAAGAAGATTTAATTAAGGTTGAAAGTATTATAAGAGCATATTATGAAAAAGATTAATTCATTTTCTTTTCAAGGTGTAAATGGTGCTTATAGTGAACTTGCTGGAAAGAATCTCTATCCTGACGCTGAAAGTTATCCATGTTCAACATTTGAAGATATGTTCGAACAAGTTAGAAATGGTAATGCTGATGCTGCAATGGTTCCAATTGAAAATTCTTTAGCGGGAAGAGTAGCAGATACTCAAAGACTTATTCCTGAATCAAATTTAAAAATTACTTCTGAATACTTCTTAGAGGTAAATCATAATCTGATGTGCATTAAAGGATCCAAAATTTCAGATATTAAAAGAATTCATAGTCATGAACAAGGTATTGCTCAGTGTAGAAACAAAATCATTAAATTAAAGAAAGAAATGGTTGTTGAGGCAGATACTGCAGGTTCAGCCAAACTAATTTCTGAAATTAATAATAAGGAAGATGCAGCAATAGCATCAGAGCTAGCTGCTAACATATATAATTTGGAAATTCTTGAATCAAATTTCCAGGATTTATCAAATAACGTGACAAGATTTTTAGTTATGAGAAATCATCTAGAAGATATTGATTCAAGTTCTGACAAAATTATTACAACATTAGTTTTTAATGTTAGAAGTATACCTGCAGCTCTTTATAAATGCCTAGGAGGTTTTGCCAGTAATGGAGTCAATATAACTAAACTTGAAAGTTATGTTCATCCCCAAGGATTTGATGTTGCTCAGTTTTATATAGATTTTGAAGGACATCCAGACAATCCCTCAGTTAAATTAGCATTAGAAGAAATGAAATTTTTCTGTAAACACCTAAAAATCCTTGGTGTATATGAGAAATCTAGCTTTAGAAAAAAATAGTTTAATTTTTAAAAGTGTAGTTAGGTTTTTTTTACATTAATGTTATATTATGTGGGGAAGGTTAGAGGGCAATCAATTTGCTAACTCAGTCAGGTCTGAAAAGAAGCAGCTGTAACAAAACTGTTTGGGTCTCATAACCTTCCTAATTTTTATGCAAGAAATTAAAGAATATAGAGTTTTAGCTAGAAAGTATAGACCACAAAAGTTTAATGAACTTGTCGGACAAGATTTATTAGTTCAAATTTTAACTAGCGCTATTACAAACGACAGACTAGCCCATGCCTATGTTCTTACTGGTGTTAGAGGAGTAGGTAAGACTACAACTGCAAGGCTTATAGCCATGAGTATCAACTGTCTTAAAAGAGATAAAAAAAGTTCTGAGCCCTGTGGTGAATGTGATTCTTGCAAATCAACAGGTATTGATAGTAATTTAGATGTCATTGAGATGGATGCTGCATCAAATACAGGAGTTGATGACGTAAGAGAAATCATTGATAATGTAAAATATAAGCCAGTATTAGGAAAGTATAAAATATTTATAATAGATGAAGTACATATGCTTTCAAAAAGTGCTTTTAATGCATTGCTTAAAACACTTGAGGAGCCTCCAGAACATGTGAAGTTTATATTTGCTACAACTGAAGTAAAAAAAATACCAATAACAGTTTTATCTAGATGTCAGAGGTTCGACTTACTTAGAATTGAAAATAAAATCTTAATTGAGCATTTATCCAATATTGTAAAAAAAGAAAATATTGAAATTGACAATGATGCTTTATCACTAATTGTAAGATCATCTGATGGTTCTATCAGGGATGGCCTAAGTCTTCTTGATCAGGCTTTAACAATAGAAAACGTAAAGATTGACTCAAAGATAATTATAAAAATGTTAGGATTAACTGAAAGAGATAAAATATTTGATTTACTAGAAAAAATTTTATCTGGAGACTCTGAAAAAGCACTTAGCCTTTACAGGCGTTTGTATGATTTAGGATCAGATGTGATTATGATATTTGATGAATTGATAAATGTGGTTCACTTTTTAACTCAAATTAAGATAGCGCCTAAACTAAAAGATAATATTTATATACCAGAAATTGAAAGAACTAGAGGCTTAGAGCTATCATCTAAAATGACTTTAAATAACCTCAATATTATTTGGCAAATACTTTTCAAAGGATACGAAGAATTACAAAAAGGTTTTCATATTTATCAGCATGGTGAAATGATAATTTTAAGAATAATTTATTTATTTGAAGGTTCTAGTCCAGACGATCTTTTAAAAAAAATTGAAGAAAAGGACAAACACACTGATTCTATCAATGTAAATAAATCTGATAATGATAGTTCTATTGATCAAAACAAAGTAATAAATTTCCAAAAAAATATATTAAATAATGACAGAAAAGTTTCCAATAGTAATTCTAAAGAAATTTTAAATTTTAGGCAATTTGTTGAAATGTTTTTTAAAAACAGAGAAGGAATCTTACATTCAAAATTATATAATGAGGTTACTTTAATATCATTTAAGGATGGTGAAGTTGTGCTCAATACAGAAAAAATTTCAGATAAGACATTTAATAAAAATGTTTCAAAATTAATATCGAAATGGACAGGAAGAATTTGGCAAGTTAACTCTTCAACAAGTAATTTAGGAAAAAGTTTATTTGAAGAAGATATTATTAATCAGCAAAAAGAAATTGAATTGATGAAAAATAATACTGAAGTAAAAAAAATTCTTGAAGAGTTTCCTGAAAGTAGAATACACTCTATTTCTGAATTAACTAATGTTAATGAGGATAAAGAGGTTACAACTTTAAGTGTGAAAAAGGAGAAATAATGGTTAACTTTGGAAATATGATGAAGCAAGCACAGCAACTGCAAAAAAAAATGGCTGAAGCACAAGATAAACTTAATGAAATAGAAGTAGAAGGTGTTTCTGGCGGAGGGCTAGTTAAGGTTATTGCAACTGCTAAAGGTGTATTCAAAAGAATTAAAATAGATGATAGTTTGTTAAAAACAGATGAAAAAGAGATTTTAGAAGATTTAATTGTAGCTGCTAATAATGATGCAAAACAAAAGGGTGAGCTTGTTGCACAAGAAGAGATGAAATCACTAACAGGTGGTTTACCTTTGCCACCCGGTATAAAATTACCATTTTAGTTTATGGAGCAATCTCCAATAGATAAATTAATAAATGACATATCAAAACTCCCTGGTTTGGGACTACGATCTGCTCAAAGAATTGCTTTATTTCTTTTAAAAAATAAAGATAAAAACTTATCACCTTTAATTGAAAGTCTTAATATTTCTTATGATAAGATAATTGAGTGTAATTATTGTGGTAATATTGATGTGCAAGATCCATGTAATATTTGCTCAAATATAACTAGGGATAAATCAACAATATGTATTATAGAAGACGTATCAGATTTATGGACCTTGGAGAAAGTTGGCTTTTACAGAGGTCTATATCATGTACTAGGTGGATCACTATCGGCTATACAAGGTATTGGTACAGATGAATTAAAATTACAACATTTTTTAAAAAGAATCGAAACGAATGATATTAAAGAAATTATACTTGCTTTAAGCACAACAATGGAAGGGCAAACAACTTCTTTTGTCATTGCAGATAAATTAGAGAAATATAAAAATATTAATGTAACCCGTTTAGCACAAGGTATACCTATGGGTGGAGAAGTTCATTATCTTGATGAAAATACATTGAGTACAGCTTTTCAATCTAGAAAAAAAATTACCTAATAACGATGGAAAAATTACTTTATGTACCAAATCCACTTTTACGTCAAAAATCAGAAGAGATAAGATCTGTAGGAAAAAATGAATTAAAATTAGCAGATAAAATGAGAGAAATTATGGTAAAAGCACCAGGTGTTGGCTTAGCAGCAAATCAAATTGGCGTATTAAAACAGATAGTAACAATTTCTTTTGTTGATCAGAAAACAAAAAATGAAGTTAATTACAATTTATTTAATCCAAAAATAATTTCATATTCTAAAGAAAAAATTTTAATGGAAGAGGGATGTTTATCACTGCCTGAACAATACGCAGAAATAGAAAGGCCTAAAATAATTAATGTTCAATACTTAAATGATAAAAATAAATTAATAAGTAAAGAAGTTGATGGAGTCGAAGCAAGAATTCTACAACATGAAATAGACCATCTTTCTGGAAAATTATTTGTAGATTATCTTTCTTCTTTAAAAAGAAATATTATTATTAAAAAAGTAAAAAAATATTTAAAAAAATATGATCAAAGATAAAAAAATAGTATTTATGGGTACTCCAACTTTGGCAACGGAGTATTTAAGTACACTTATTGTAAATAATATAAAAGTAACCACTGTCTTTACACAGCCACCTAAAAAAAAATCCAGAGGAATGAAAATTAGCAAATCCCCAGTACATATATTAGCTGAGCAAAATGAAATTAATATTTTATGCCCCCATGAATTTGATATTACAACAATAAATAATTTAATAAAACAGCAACCAGATCTTATTATTGTAATGGCTTATGGAAAAATTCTTCCTAAAGTAATTTTAGATCTGCCAAAGTATGGTTGTATAAACATACATGTTTCTCTTTTACCAAGATGGAGAGGAGCTGCTCCTTTAGAACACACATTAATGAGTGGAGATACCAAAACTGGCATAACAATTTTTAAGCTAACAGAAAAACTAGATGCAGGTCCAATAATTGTACAAAAAAAATTTATAATACCAGAAAGATTTAACAAACTTCAGCTTAGTAATTCTCTAACAACGTTAGGTACAAAATTACTAACTGAAACAATAATAAAAATATTTAATAATGAAATTGTTTTTAAAGATCAAAATGAAGGAATTGCAACGTATGCAGACAAAATAACTTCAGATGTGAGAAAAATTAATTTTTATAACTCAACAAAAAATATAATTAATCAAATAAGAGCCCATGCACCTAAACCTGGAGCTTGGTTTTATTTAAATAATGAGAGAATTAAAATAATAGATGCGAAACCAGGTACTTCAGAAGGGGAAAAGTCAACCATTCTTAATAGTAATTTTGAAATTGGATGTAAAGATGGAAGTATTTTACCTTTAATTTTACAAAGAGAAGGGAAAAAAGTTGTTACAATTGATGACTTTTTGAGAGGCTTTAAAATAAAAATTCATGATGTAATTAATGTTTAATTATAAAATTATTATTGAATATGATGGGACTAATTTTGTTGGATGGCAAAGACAGGATAATGGATTATCAATTCAACAATTAATTGAAGACTCAATTTATAAACTTTCAAATAAAAAAACTATTATTTTTGGTGCTGGAAGGACTGATGCTGGTGTTCACGCAAAAGGTCAAGTTGCAAGTTTTAAATTGGATACTCATATTGATCTTGATACTATACGTGATGGACTTAATCATTATTTAAGGCCTCATCCTATTGCCATTTTATCAAGTGAAAAAACTGATGATGATTTTAATGCCAGATTTTCTGCAAAACTTAGATGGTATGAATATAAATTAATTAACAGAAGACCACCTCTAACACTTTCAAATAATAGAGTTTGGTGTGTGCACAAAAATATAAATATACAGAAAATGATTGATGAATCTAAATTATTTTTAGGAAAGCATGATTTATCAGCTTTCCGCTCCATTAACTGTCAATCAAAATCAGCAATTAGGTCAATAAATTCATTTGATATAAAACAAATAAATGATGAAATTAATTTTATTATATCAGCAAAATCATTTCTACATTCTCAAGTAAGAATAATGGTTGGCACACTAGTAGATTTAGGATTAGGAAAAATTTCTCAATCCATATCAGAAATAATTTTATTAAAAAAGAGAGAGTTAGCCGGTATGACTGCACCTGCTTATGGATTATATCTTTCAAAAGTTGATTATTAATAAAAGCCAATTTCTGATAAACATATATCAGCATCGAAATCTTTGAATCCAGCTACTAAGCCAATAGATTTAATATTTTGACCAACCAAAGCTGAGGGTTGGTAAGCATTTGATTTTTTGAATTCATTAAATGGAGCTCTTATTTCTTTCCATTTCTTTTCAGTTGTGAAACTATATTTATAATATTGCCATGGTGCCATGGTGAGTGCAGTTCTTAAATGAATTGAATAATTTTCATTGTTACCATAAACTTTAAGATAAATTCCACTAAATTTCTTAGTAGATATTGTTGGTTTAAGTTGATTCCTTATTTGAATAAATCCACCATTGTTTTCGGTGGTTACGTTGCCAGTCATATGGTAACAATTTTCATTACCAACACTTGAAATTACAGCCTTACCTTGGGATAAACCACCCATAACGCCATCTGTGAAAAAAGCCCAGTTTTGCTTTTGACTAGTAACACCTGGGGTACTTAGATCATCTAATATCATTTTATTTTCTTGAGCATTTATTACGCTAAAATTATTAAAAAAAACTAAAAAAATTGAATAAAATAGGAGTTTTTTAAACAGATTTGATTTTAAAAAATGCAATAAAAACATAGTATATACATAGTTTTAACATATCTCTTTTAAATGTTAGAATTTTGTTATTTGATATTTAGTTATTTGTTCTTATTTATAAAGTATGGAAACAATGAAAACTCTTCTTTCAAGAAGGTCTATTTCTAAGCTTAAAGAGCCTTATCCTTCTAAAGAAGAAATGTCAGATGTATATCAAGCTGCATTAAGGGCGCCTGATCACTCTTGGCTAAGACCTTGGAAATTCATTGAAGTTACTGGAGAGTCTAGAAATAAACTAGGCAAAGCTTTCATCAACTCTACAAAAAAAACAGAAGAAATAGATGGAGAACGTGAAAATAAAATCGCCTCTCTTCCACTTAGATCTCCGATGATAATAATTGTAGTTGCGAGGATTAATCATGATAAACCGAATGTTCCTAGATTAGAACAAATCCAATCAACAGCTGCCGCAGCTCAAAACATCTTACTAGCACTCCATGATAAAGGTTATGGCGCTTATTGGAGAACAGGAAAATATTCTACCGAAAGAAATGAATATATATCAAGTGAATTATCTCTTGATAAAAATGATGAAGTTTTAGGATATCTTTATGTAGGAACTCCAGAAGTTGATGCTCCTAGTATTCCTGAGCTAGAAAATAAAGACTTTGTAACTTACTGGAATTAATTATGTTAGAATTTATAAGTAATGGATGGCATGGTGTAATGAGTTCTAGTTTAAATCCACTTAGACATATACCAGATGAAAATGTAAGACACTTAATTTTACAAATTCTCTCGTGGATGTGGTGCACCGCTTTTTCATTGTATTTCGGCTCTTGGTTTTTATTTGGGCTAACGATAGCAACTCATTTTATCTTACTTTTAGCCATATTCATAACAGTAATAACATTTGACCTAGTCAAAACTACATACAAATAAATTTTATAAGCTTCTAGCAAGACGTCTAACACTCATCATATGTTTTTTAAATGTTCGTTCAGGCATATTTGGAAGTACAGAGTAAAAACGTAAATATTTTGTTTTCATTCCACCTAAATTAAAAACAGATTTCTTTATTCTTCTATAAGGAATATTATCAAAGATTGAGAAGTTAAAATAGCTTATCATTGGACCACCATATGTAATAGAAACAATTCCAAGTTTTCCTTTCATTGCACCAGGTATAGGATATCCATAATTTTTAAAATATTTACTTCCCGGTATTGCTTCTTTGTAAGAAAAAAACCATTTAGGATGTAAAACCCAATCAACCCAATTTTCTAAAATTGAATTTAACCTTAAATTATTGCAAGAACCTATTAAGAACATAATATCACTTTTTTCTAATCTTTCCCTATAGTCAATAACTAGCTTAGGCGGGGGGTTAAAGTTAGAGTTGTAAAATGGTAACTGTTCTTTTTCATCAAACAAATTTACAAGATCAATAGAGTGGCCGCATTTTGTCGCTTCATCAATGAAAATATCACGTATTTCAGCATTAAATGATTTAGTAGTATTGTGATGGCCAAAAACAATAAAGATTTTTTTCATTTCTCCACTAATATCAGAATACCAACTAATTCGTAATTAAATACAAATACTCTAAAGAAAATAAAATTTTTATTAATTTATTACATTAGAATTATTCTAATTTAAGTTAATATATTTCTATAAAAAATATATATATTGAGGTCATTTATATTTATTATGATTATTTCAGTTGCAGATATTGAAAATGCCTATACAAAAATCAAAAATTCAATCATAAATACACCATTAGTAAGTAATGACTTCATCAATAATACTCTTGATGCTGAAGTTTATTTCAAACTTGAAAATTTGCAAAACACAGGATCTTTTAAGCTTAGAGGCGCCACTCATAAAATATCAAAGCTATCTAAAGAGATTATTAATAATGGAGTTGTTGCTTACTCTTCGGGTAATCATGCACAAGCAGTAGCTTATGCAGCAATGAACAATAATATTACTGCTAAAATTATTATGCCAAAAAATGCACCAAAAATAAAAATAGAAAATACAAAAAAATATGGTGCAGATATAATTTTGTATGATACTTTTTTTGAAAACAGAGAAAAAATAGGAAATGAAATTAAAGAAAAAGAGAATAGAACCTTAATTAAACCCTATGATGATATTGATGTTATTGCTGGGCAAGGTACAGCAGGTGTAGAAATAGCTAATGAATTACAAAGCTTAGATATTATCCCTGATATTTATTTGTGTTGCTGTGGAGGGGGTGGACTAGTTGCAGGGACATCAACTTATCTAAGTTATAAGTTTCCTAATTTAAAGTCATACGCAGTTGAGCCAGATGGATTTGATGATACAAAAAAATCATTGGAAAATAAAAAAATAGTTGAGAATGCTTCAAACGTAAAATCTATATGTGACGCATTACTAGCACCAATGCCAGGAAATTTAACTTTTCCAATTAATTTAAAAAATCTTAGTGGAGGCATATGCGTTTCAGATGAAGAAGTAAGAAAAACTATAATTTTACTTTCTGAGCAGCTAAAAATAGTTGTTGAACCAGGAGGAGCAGTCGCGGCTGCAGCTGTATTAAATAACAAAATAAATATAAAAAATAAGAAAATTATAGTTATGATTTCAGGTGGAAATATTGATTTGGAATTATTTAGATCATTATGAGCTCAAAATCATCATTGACTAAATTACAGTCTGAATTGAAAGATAAAAACATTGATGTTTTCATAATCAATAGAAGTGATGAATTCCTGAATGAATACATTGCACCATACGCAGAAAGGTTAAATTTTATAACAAATTTTTCAGGATCTGCTGGAAAGGCAATAATTCATCAAAATGAAGCATATTTGTATGTAGATGGTCGTTATACATTTCAAGCTCAAGAACAAATTAATACTGATGAAATTAAATCCAAGCATATAAATTTATTTTGGGATGACTTAAAAAAAATTTTTACAACACAAAACTGTGTTATTGCAATTGATCCAAAATTGCATTCAATAAATGAAATCTATAGAATTCAGGAATATATAGTCAATACATCTGCAAATATTAACTTTTTAGATACAAATATTATTGATAAAATTTGGAACAATAAACCAAAAATTGAATACTCCAATATTTTTGATCATCCAATAAAATTTGCTGGCTGCGATAGGATTGAAAAGTTAAATAATTTTTATGATTTTTTAAATAACAATAATATTAACCAATATTTAGTTACTGGTTTGGACAACATAGCTTGGTTGCTAAATATAAGGGCTGATGATATTTTATATACACCACTTGTTTTTTCTTACCTTTTAATATCTAAAAAACATAAATCATCTTTGTATATTAAACATGATAAAATAAATAATAAATTAAAAACAGAATTAGAAAAACATATTAATATTAAACCAATTGAAAATATTAATAGTATTTTTTCCAAAATAAAAAAAGATGACATAGTAGGTTTGGATTTTTCATCGACAACATATTATTTTTTAAAACAATTAGAAAACAATAATATTCAACACAAGAATATAACTAATCCACTAATTTTGTCTAAGGCAATTAAAAATAAAACTGAACAAACTGGCGCATTTAATGCAAATTTGAGAGATGGTGTAAGTATGACTCGGTTTATTTATTGGTTAAAAAATGAAATAGATACTAATTCATCAAATGAAATTATAGTTTCAAAATATTTAGAAAGTTTAAGAAAAAAAAATGAATTATTTCATTCATTATCATTTGAAACAATTTCAGCCTTTGGTAAAAATGCTGCACTACCGCATTACAGAGTAAATAAAACAAGTAATATTAATTTTACAAAAGATAATATTTATCTTGTTGATTCTGGTGCTCAATATTATGATGGAACTACTGATATAACGCGAACTATAATTTTAGGTAAGGCTTCGGAAGAACAAAAAGATAGATTTACTCGAGTTTTAAAAGGACACATTGCACTTTCAAATCACATTTTTCCAAAAGGAACAAAAGGCACTGATATTGATTATTTAGCTCGTGAATATTTAAATGAAATAGGGTGTGATTATGATCATGGAACAGGGCACGGTATTGGAAGTTTCTTAAGCGTACATGAGGCACCTCAAAGAATTGCAAAAAAATCAATGCATAATAGTGTGGAACTAGTTTCTGGAATGATAATTTCAAATGAACCAGGATATTATAAACTTAATGAATATGGAATTAGAATCGAAAATTTAATTATGATAAAAGAAAATAAAAATAATTTACTTTATTTTGAAAACCTAACTTGGTGTCCTATTGATTCAGATTTAATTGAAAAAGGTCTTTTAAATAATAAAGAATTAGAGTGGCTTAATACATACCATGAAAATGTATATACAAAATTAAATGCTTATTTAAATGATAAAGAGAAAAAATGGTTAAAACTTGTTACAAAACCACTATAAATTAATAACTAATTTGAGAATTCGTTTTCTTTCTTATGTTAATAAAATAAGTTAAAATAAAATTGAAATGATATTAATTTTAACACAATGTTTTCCTTCAAGAATTGGAGGGATAGAAAATTTAATGTTTAATTTAAGTTATTTTTTAGCAAAAAATAATAAGGTCATTGTTTTAGCTGATCAAAATAATATTATTAAAGATGCAGTATTTGATAATAAATTCAAAAAAAATTTTTTAGTTAGAAGATTTGGAGGATTAAAATATTTTAGAAGAAGAAATAAATTAAGAGAATTAAAAAAAATTATCAGTTTTCAAAACATAGATGCAATTATATGTGATAGTTGGAAAAGTATAGAGTTACCAATAAAACTATTACAAAAAAAAAATTTAACTTCAATTTGTTTAGTGCATGGAAATGAAGTAATTATTAAAAATAAAAGTCACCAAAAAAGAATAAAAAATACTTTAAAAAGTGTAAATAAAATTGTTACTAATTCAGAATATACAAAAAATTTATTAAAAAAAGTTAGCTTAGAATTTAATAATATTGAAATTATACACCCCGGTGTTCCCAGTTTTGAAAATATTAAAGAGGAAAAATTAAATTTATTAGATGGTCAGCCAACTTTGCTTACTCTTGCAAGACTTGAAAAAAGAAAAGGACATGAGAAAATTCTTTATGCTTTAAGCAATCTAAAAATTCAATTTCCGGGCATTCGATACATTATTGCTGGTGATGGTGTAGAAAAAAATAATTTGCAATTATTAGTTAATAAATTAGGTATTTCTAAAAATGTAATTTTTATTGGATCAGTAAGCGATGAGCAAAAAAAATATATATTAAATAATACTGATTTAATGGTTATGCCAACTATAGACGAAACTAATAATTTATCTATCGAGGGATTTGGTATAGCATATATAGAAGCTGCTTTATTTGGAATACCATCAATAGCTTCAAATAATGGCGGTACAAACGAAGCTGTAATAGATAACAAAACTGGTGTAATTTTAGACGATATTAGTAATTTAGAAGATTGTATTCGAGAATTGATTTCAAATAAAGATAAAAGAGAATTATTGGGAAAAAATGCTCAAAGAAGAGCAATAAACGAATTACATTGGGATAATCAGGTAAAAAAATATTTAAATTTAATATCAAATATTAAAATGAAATGAGCATATTATTTCACTGTACATTTTCAAACTCGAAAGAGTGGAAAATTAAAATTAAAAAAAAATTTAAAAATAAAAAAATTATTTCAATACATGATAAAAATGAATTTGATAAAGTTGATATTGCTATTATCTGGAATTTACCTAATCAGATTTTGAAAAAACTTCCTAATTTAAAAATTATTTTTTCATTAGGTGCTGGTGTAGATCATATCTTAAAACTAAATGATTACAATGGCACACCTATAGTAAGAATAAAGGATCCATTAATGGGTGAGTTGATGTACTACTATGTTTTATCTCAAATTTTAAATTTTCAATTGCGAATAAATGATTATAAAATTGCTCAAAAAAATAAAGTTTGGTTAAAAGATATAATTCCGCCATTTAATAAAGATTTAACCATAGGTATATTAGGCTTAGGCTATCTAGGTTTGATAGTAGCAAGATGCCTATTTAAAAATAATTATAATGTCATTGGTTTTAAAAAAGATAAAATAAAAAAAGAAAAATTTAAAATTTACTATAATAATCAACTATCAAATTTCATTAGATCATCAGATATTTTAATAAATATATTACCAAGCACAAAAGATACTAAAAATTTTATAAATTCAAAATTCTTATCAAAAATGAAAAAAAAATCTTTATTAATTAGTATTGGAAGAGGTTCTACTGTAAATGAAAATGATTTAATCAAACATTTGAAGAGAAACCAATATTTTTACGCTTCGTTAGATGTTTTCCAAAATGAGCCTCTTTCTAAAAAAAGTTTATTTTGGTCTATGCACAATGTTACCATTACACCTCATGTTGCTAGTAATACTCTAATAAATTCTGCTATTAATCTTATGTTTAAAAGATATTCAAATTATATAAAAACAAAAAAAATTAAATCTGATATAAATTTAAATAAAGGTTATTAATTTAATATAATTAAATTTTATAGCATTACTCTATTTGATTTATTAATCTTTATCCAAATACTTAACAAACTTATTAAAATTATAATAATTATAAAAAACATAAATTATAGTTGAAAAATCTAATTTTTTAAAATTTATCCCTTTTTTTATTACTTTAGTCCAAATAGAAAATATGAAAATATTATGTGTTTTATACGATGATCCGACTACGGGAATGCCAGAAAAATATGCATTAGACAGCATTCCTAAAATTGAAAAATATCCAGATGGAATGTCACTTCCATCACCAAAGGCAATAGATTTTAATCCTGGTGAGCTACTTGGTTGTGTATCTGGGGAATTAGGTTTAAGAAAATTTTTAGAAGATCAAGGACATACTTTAGTTGTCACTTCTGACAAAGATGCTGATGGATGCCAAGCAGATAAAGAATTAATTGATTCTGATATTGTTATTTCGCAACCATTTTGGCCATATTATCTTACTAGAAAAAGAATTGAAAGTGCTCCTAATTTAAAGATGGCAATTACTGCAGGTATCGGTTCAGACCATGTTGACCTTCAAGCAGCAATGGACCATAAAGTTGATGTTGTAGAGGTTACTTATTGTAATTCAAGATCTGTGGCTGAACATATAGTTATGATGATACTATCAATGGTTAGGGATTATCATAACCAGCATTCTATTGCTAAATCTGGTGGTTGGAATATCGCTGATGCAGTAAAAAGATCTTACGATGTTGAAGGTATGCATATAGGTACAGTTGCTGCTGGCCGTATAGGTTTAGATGCTTTAAGAAAAATGAAACCATTTGACACACATTTGCATTACTTTGATAGACATAGACTACCCGACTCTATTGAAAATGAATTAGGCTTAACATTCCATGATAATGTTGAATCGATGGTAAAAGTTTGTGATGTAGTCACTATCAATTGTCCTTTACACCCAGAAACGGAGCACCTTTTTAACGATGATTTGATAAGTAAAATGAAGAAAGGGGCTTATATTGTAAATACTGCAAGGGGTAAAATATGTGACAAAGACGCGATAGCTAGAGCCCTTGAATCTGGTCAATTGAGTGGATATGCAGGCGATGTATGGTTTCCTCAACCAGCACCTAATGATCACATTTGGAGATCAATGCCTCATAATGGAATGACACCTCATACTTCTGGAACATCATTATCTGCTCAAGCAAGATATGCCGCAGGGGTAAGAGAAATATTAGAATGCTTCTTTGAAGGCACAAGTATAAGGGAACCATATTTGATTGTTCAAAATGGTCAACTTGCTGGTATGGGTGCACATTCATACAGTAAAGGTAGTTCAACTGCTGGATCTGAAGAAGCCACTAAATATAAAAAGTAAATCTAAAATATAAAAAGAGCGGCAATAAATTAAATCCGCTCTTTATTATTTAAAAGGGTATGTTCTTCTAAAAATTCTATTATAAATTATACCAAATAAAATTATTATAACAGAACCCGCTGCCAATGGCATGAGAATAAAACTTAGATTTTGATCACCTAGAATAACAATAAGAGGATTACCCCCTGCAGGTGGGTGGACTGTATTTGTAACCATCATAATAAAAATTGCCAGTCCAACTCCTAATCCAAGACAATAAATATTACTCCCAATTAAAGTAATTATAATTAATCCTGATAACCCTGATAAAACATGTCCAAAAAAAATATTTTTTGGTTGAGCTAAAGGACTTTCGTGAACTGACATAACTAAAACCAACGTAGCTCCAAATGGTGGTATTAACCAAATATAATCTTCATTAAAGCCGTTCAAAAAAGATAAAATTAAGATACATAAAAAACCACCAGAGGCTGCTATTAATGGATTTACTAATTTATTCACTATGTTAATTTACTATCTATTGTGAAAATAATTTTCTAATATTTGAAAATAAATTTTTTCTAACTCTATAACATCTTTAGTGTAAACAAATTCATCAACTTTGTGAAGTGATTGATTTCTAATACCTAATTCAACAACTTCACAATAATTCTTAATATACCTTGCATCTGACGTACCTCCATCAGTGGCGTGTTCAGGCTTACTATTTTTTCCAGTTACATCTGAAACAGATTTTGCAATCAAATCGCACATATAACCTGGTTGATTTAAAAAAGACTCTGCTGTTGAATCGTATGTAAACTGGCAACTAGCATTTTTAACATTATTAAAAATATTGTTTATTTTCTCTTCCATCCAATTTATCAGACTATCTGAAGAATGCATGTCGTTAAAACGTATGTTAACTGTTGCTTTAGCTAATTCAGGAATAATATTTGGTACAGGATTTCCAATATCAAAGGTTGCAATTTGTACAGATGAAGCTAAAAAATTTTCATTTCCGTTGTCTAAAGGATTATCAAGAATATTGTTTAATAATTTTATTAGGTGATGAGATGCATTTTCTGCAAGATGCGCATTTGCTGTATGCCCTTGAATACCCTTTACTTGAATATAGAAACTGATTGCTCCTCTTCTTCCTATTTTGATCTTATCTCCAACCTCTTTGTTAGAAGTTGGTTCACCTACAAGACAATGATCAAATTTATAATTTTTTTTGCTTGCCCATTCTAAAATTTTTGGAGTACCATTAACTGAATCTCTTTCTTCATCACCAGTTATTATAAATGATAATTTTCCAGGAATTTTTTTATATTTTTCAACAAATCTTTTTGTTGCACTGATGAAACATGCAACACTACTTTTCATATCTTCACTTCCTCTGCCATATAATTTATCACCATCAATTGTTCCAGAAAAAGGTGGAAATTTCCAAGAATCTTCATTTCCAACTGGAACAACATCTGTATGTCCGGCATAAGCAAAATGTTTTCCCTCATTTCCAATTGTTGCGAACACATTATTAACATCATAAGAATTACTTCCTGAGAATTTCAATGGATAACAATTAAAACCCATTTCATTTAAATGCTTAGTAACAATTTGTAATGCTCCATCATCTTTTGGAGTAACACTTGCACATTGAACTAAAGACTGGGTAAGTTTTATTGGATCAAAATTAATTTCTGTCATTAATCTCTTAACAAATCATTAATTGAAGTTTTGCTTCGAGTTTTTTCATCTACTTTTTTTACTATTACTGCACAGTATAATGAAGGATTCAAAGTATCATCAGTCTTTTTTCCTGGAAGAGCACCTGGGACGACAACTGCATAAGGTGGGACTTTTCCCATATGAATTTCACCTGTTTCACGATCAATTATTTTTGTTGAAGCACCAATAAATACACCCATTGATAGCACTGCACCTTCTCCTACAACAACACCTTCAGCTATCTCACTCCTTGCCCCAACGAAACAATTATCTTCAATTATAACTGGATTAGCTTGTAATGGCTCAAGAACACCACCAATACCTGCTCCTCCAGAAATATGACAGTTCTTTCCAATTTGTGCACAAGAACCAACTGTTGCCCAAGTATCAATCATTGTACCTTCATCAACATATGCGCCTAAATTTACAAAAGAAGGCATTAATATTACACCTTTTGCAATAAACGCAGATTTTCTTACTACTGCATCAGGAACATATCTAAACCCAGCTTTTAAGTGATCCTCTTTAGTCCAGTTTGTAGTTTTGCTATCTACCTTATCAAACCAAGTAGCATGAGAGGCTTTAACAATTTCATTGTCGTTTAGTTTGAAACTTAGTAAAATTGCTTTTTTTATCCACTGATTAACAATCCATTCATTATTTAATTTTTCACAAACTCTAATTGCACCGCTGTCTAACTGATTAAGAGTATTATTTACTGCATCACGTATTTCACCACTGGTGTTTACATTAATATTTTCTCTATCCTCAAATGCCTTATTGATTATATTTTCTAGATTATTCATATTTTTCCTTCATTTACATCTTTTAAAAATAAACTCAAATCTCTTGTTTGAAAATCAAGATATTTTTTTGAAGCTTGAATATCATCACTAAAATTTTCGTAACCTGCATCAATCCAAACTGAGGTAAATTTAACTTTTTTAGCTGGAACAAGGTTTTTTGCTATATCGTCAAACATAGCTGAAGTTTTTGGTTCAATATCAAATAAATTAATTATTTGTTCATATGGTTTCAATTCAGGTTTAGGAATGTAGTTTGCCATTTTAATATCAAATATTTCATCAAAAAAATTAGACAAACCTATTCTTTCTAGAACATCTATCGTATGTTTTTTGTTTGCATTTGTGTAAATAATTTTTCTTCCCTCAAGTTTTTGCAACTCTTGATTAAGTATTTTGTTAGAGCTGACAATTGAGTAGTCCAATCTATGAACTTCATCTAAAAAATAGTCTGGATCTATTCCATGATTATCCATTAATCCTCTTAAAGTTGTTCCATGTTGCTTATAATATTTAGCTTGTAGTTTTTTGGCATTAGGCATATCCATATTCAAATTTTTTGAAATAAATTCACCCATTAGTTTATGAACTTGTTGGAAAATTCCACTATCAGCTGAATATAAAGTATTATCTAAATCAAAAATCCATGTATTTATATTTTCTTTAAATTTCATACTCTGATACTATTTGTGTGCCAATACCATGTTCAGTGAATAATTCCAATATAACTGAGTGAGGAATTCTACCATCTAGTATTGTTGATTTTTTTACACCTTGCTCCATTGCATCAATGCAAGTTTTGATTTTAGGTTGCATACCTCCAGAAATAAAATTTTTAGTTATTATTTTTTTTGCATCACTCAAACTTAAAGTTGATATTAGTTTTTCATTATCGTCTAATATTCCAGATACATCAGTAAGTAATAATAATTTACTTGCCTTAAGTTTACCTGCAATAAATCCAGCAACAGTATCTGCATTTATATTATAAATAAAATTTTCCTTGTCTATACCTAGAGGAGCAATTACAGGGATTTCACCATTTTCAATATGATTTAATATAATTTGACTTTTCAAGTCTGTTGGCTTTCCAACAAACCCTATATCAATAATTTTCTCTATATTAGAATCACTTTCTTTTATTTCTACATTCAATTTTGTTGCAGTTATTAAATTATTGATATTCCCTGACATTCCTATTGCTCTGCCTCCAGTAGATGAGATTGAGCTTACAATTTCAGAATTGATATCTTTTGACAAAACCTCTTCAACTATTTTTATTGTTTCAATATCAGTTACTCTTAGACCTTCTATAAATTTAGAATCAATATTTTTATTTTTTAGCCTTTCACCAATTTGAGGACCTCCGCCGTGGACAATTATAGGTAAGATCCCAATTTCTTTTAAAAGACCTATATCTTTTGCGAAACTAGAAGAAAGTTTTTTATCTCCCATAGCATGTCCTCCATATTTTATAACAATTATATCACCACTGTGTTGGCGTATATAAGGAAGTGCCTCAACAAGTGTAGATGCTTTATGTATAAAATAGGCCTGGTCGCTTTCAGATAAGAAATCAAATTTCATTGTAATTATTATAATCCGTATATTGTTTTTTGTATTTTGTTGATACCATTATTTTTTTTTGTTTCAGACAAATAAATATCTTTAAACGTTTTTCTATAATTTCTCATAAGACTCAGTACAGAATTTTTTTGTAAATCTGCTTGATTGATTGATATTTTATCTATTTTTGTTAAAATTACTGAAAAGTTTCTCGAACAATTATTTAGAAAATCTAACATGTCAATATCAGAATTTTTAATACCAACCTTCGAGTCAATTAATAGAAAAACATGATCTAATTCTGTTCTATATTCAATATAATTTTCAATTAATGCGATTAAGTTTTCTCTCATAACTTTTGATACTTTAGCAAATCCATATCCAGGTAAATCAATAATATTTATTTTATTATTAACTTCAAAAACATTTATAGATTGAGTTCTTCCAGGAGTTTTACTTGTTTTGGCAAGTTTTTTTGTTTTTGTAACAGCATTTAATAAGCTTGATTTACCAACGTTAGATCTACCAATAAAACAACATTCTTTTTTTATTTCTGAGTAAGGAATATCTTGATAGCTATTAAAAGATCCTAAGAATTTATTTGAACTAAAAAAACTGTTTAATTCTTTATTTGATTTAGCCATTTTTGGCTAAGATTCTTCTTTGAATGAACCATTGTTGAGCAATTGATAAAATATTATTTACAGACCAATATAATACAAGTCCAGCTGCAAAACCTGCTAATACAAATGTAAAAACAAAAGGTAACAAAGCGAATATTCTAGCTTGTGTTGGATCAGCTGGAGCAGGATTTAATTTTTGTTGTAGCCACATTGTAAAGCCCATAAAGATTGGTAATATTCCAATATCAACAATTGATAATATTGGTGGCACACTCCACGGAATAATACCAAATAGTGTCATTAAACCGAGAGGATCTGGTGCAGAAAGGTCATCAATCCAGCCATAGAATGGAGCATGATACATTTCAATTGTAACGAATAACACTTTATATAAAGAAAAGAAAATTGGTATTTGAACCAAGATAGGTAAGCAACCTGCAACTGGATTAGCGCCCTCTCTTTTATATAAAGCCATTAACTCTTGTTGCATTTTTTGTCTGTCATTAGGATATGTCTCTTTTAATCTTTGCATGTCTGGCTGTAATTTTTTCATTTTTGCCATTGATTTAAATGAAGCTTGGGCCAATGGAAAAAGTATTAATCGCATTAGAATTGTGAAAGCAATTATTGCTAACCCAAAATTACCTGCATAGCTATAAAACCAATTAATTGCATAAGAAACTGGTTTTGTTAAAAAACTGAACCATCCCCAATCAATAGCATCAGTGAATCTTGGGATAGATAATTTTTCATCGTAGGAACTTAAAACATCTAATTTTTTTGCTCCAACAAATAGTCTACCTTCATAACTAAAACTATTATTTGGTGTAATGTTATATATTTGACCCACATATCCTGCTCTATAACTATCCCGTCCATTATTACCATGTCGATAATTTACATTTATTGATTGGTCAGAATTTGGAATCAATGCTGACATCCAATACTTATCAGTAAAACCTAACCAGCCGCCCTGTGATTTATTATCACAAAATGTTTTTTTAGTTTGCAATGAAGAAGTACAATCTTCAGCTATATCATCATAATTTTTTTCTAAAAGTTCATCATTTATTAAACTTATTAATCCTTCATGAAGGATAAAAAAGTTAATTGTATCAGGTGTATTGATCCTTTTAATTAAACGATATGGAAATACCTCAATATTTTTATTGCTTTTATTAATAATTTCTTGAGTAATTGAAAACATATATTTGTCATCAATCGAATAGTTAACTTTAAATGTTATATTTTGACTATTTGTCCAAGTCAAAGAAATTGGATTTTCCGGAGTCAAATTTAGACTGTCACTCACCCATTCTGTATCTATATTGGGTAAATCAATGTTTGTATCTTTCAATTCTTTCCAACCAGTTTCTATATAATAGGGATTTGCTGTTCCATCTGGTAATAATAATTGTATATTGTTAGACTCGGGATCAAGACTAGTTTTATATTTTGATAAAATAAGATCATCAATTATTGCACCTTTTAAATTTATTGAACCTTCGACGGATGAGTTTTTAAAAGAAACTCTTTTTGTTGTACCTAAAACATCTTCTCTAGATTGTATTGTTTCAGCTATTTGTTTACTTTGTCCGTCAATAGAAGTGGCAGGTTCCAATGTTTCATTATCTTCAAGTGGAGGAGGCTGAATGGGTTGTGTCGGTAATAATATTTGGAAAAAGATAATTATAGCTATAGAAATTCCAATTGCCAAATATAAATTTTTCTGTTCGTTCATTTTTTCTCTTCTAAATTGCCAGGAATTGGATCATATCCATAGTTGCCCCAAGGATGACATTTGGATATTCTTTTAATTGATAATAAAGTTCCTTTAATAAATCCAAATTGCATCAAACATTTGATTGTATATTCGGAACAAGTAGGTAAGTATCTACAATTCTGACCAATAATTGGTGATAAAAATAATTGGTAGAATCTTAATAATATAATTATGGGAAATATAATAATTTTATTAATCATTTATTTTTTCTTTAAGTTCAATTAGTAAATTACTAAACTTTTCGTCTAACATAGACGATTTAGCTATTAACACATAATATGAATTTATTTTACCATTAATAATAATTTTTCTAGCTAATTCTCTCATTATTCTTTTTGCTTTATTTCTCTTTACTGCATTTCCAATCTTCTTAGATGCTGTGTAACCTACACCTATAGATTTTTCTAGGTTTTGATTATGCAAAATCTGTATATTAATATTTTTCCCTTTTATAAATCTTCCTTCATCTCGTACCATGACGAATGTTGATCTTTTTTTGATTGTAAATAGATTGGGGGCCATAAGGCCTGTTAAGCACTAAGTTGAGCTCTTCCTTTTGCACGACGTCTGTTAATAATTTGACGACCAGCTTTAGTGGCCATTCTAGCCCTAAAACCATGCCTTCTTTTTCTTATTACTCTTGAAGGTTGATATGTTCGTTTCATAATAGTATTTGGGCCTAATACGAATTCATCATATATAAGTCAATTATTTACTTAAATTTTGATGAAAATAATAAGAAATACTAAAGAATTAAAGAATTATTTGGGTTCTATTAATTATTTATCAAGCTCAATTGGATTAGTCCTGACCATGGGCAATATCCATGAAGGACATCTATCTCTGATTAAAGAAGCAAAAATCAATAACAAATTTGTCATTACTTCTATCTTTGTAAATCCAACGCAATTTAATAACAATGATGATTATCTTTTGTATCCTAAAACTTTAGATGATGACATTACAAAAATAAAATCTTTAAATTGTGATTTATTGTATTTGCCATCTGTAGATGAGATTTATCCAACAGGATTAGTTACGGAAAAAAGTATTTTAAAATATAGAAATATTTTATGTGATGTAGCAAGGCCAGGACACTTTG
>CACOVJ010000002.1 GCA_902630465.1 uncultured Alphaproteobacteria bacterium
AATCTTGGACATTTGATGAATATACAAATTCAGAAATAAGAAGAGCTGCTGAAACTGGCATTTATGATATTCGTGGTGGTGGATCTAAAAGAAAGCTTCCACACTTTGATGATTTATTATTTTTAGGAGCTTCAATGTCAAGATATCCATTAGAGGGTTATCGTGAAAAATGTACAACAAATGTAACACTAGGTACAAGATATGCAAAAAAACCATTAAAATTAGATATTCCAATTACAATTGCTGGTATGAGTTTTGGAGCATTGTCTGGACCAGCAAAAGAGGCTTTGGGTCGTGGTGCATCAATAGCAGGTACTTCTACCACAACTGGTGATGGTGGTATGACAAAGGAAGAGCGCGGTCAATCAAAACATCTAGTTTATCAGCTACTACCCTCTCGTTATGGAATGAACCCAGATGATCTTAGAAAAGCAGATGCTATAGAAGTTGTAATTGGGCAAGGTGCTAAACCTGGCGGTGGTGGCATGCTATTGGGTCAAAAAATATCCGATAGAGTAGCTGAAATGAGAACACTACCTAAAGGTGTAGATCAAAGATCAGCTTGCAGGCACCCAGATTGGACTGGACCTGATGATTTAGCAATCAAAATTACTGAACTTAGGGAGATAACTGAGTGGAAAGTGCCTATATTTGTAAAAATTGCAGGAGCAAGACCTTACTATGATACAGCTTTAGCAGTTAAGGCTGGTGCAGATTGTGTTGTTTTAGATGGAATGCAAGGTGGAACTGCAGCAACACAGGAAGTTTTCATTGAAAATGTAGGGCAACCTACTCTCGCTTGTATTAGACCTGCTGTTGACGCGCTACAAGATTTAAACATGCATAGAGAAGTTCAATTAATTATTTCAGGTGGAATTAGAAACGGTGCAGACGTTTCAAAAGCTTTAGCACTTGGAGCAGACGCAGTTTCAATTGGATCTGCAGCAATGATTGCTATAGGTGATCAAGATCCAAAATGGGAAAAAGAATATCAAAAACTTGGATCTACAGCTGGAGCTTATGATGATTGGCACGAAGGTAATGACCCTGCTGGTATTTCAACTCAAGATCCTAAATTAATGAAAAGACTAGATCCTGTTAAAGCAGGAAAAAAACTCTCAAATTATTTAAAAGTAATGACTTTAGAAGCTCAAACAATAGCGAGAGCTTGTGGTAAAAATAGTTTACATAATTTAGAACCAGAAGATTTATGTGCATTAACAGTGGAAGCTGCTGCAATGGCAAGAGTACCTTTAGCCGGTACAAGTTGGATACCAGGATTAGATAAAAAATTAAGTGATTAAATTATTATTTTATATTTTACCTTTTTTAATAATGTTTATCCCTAGTTTATGGGTAAATTACATTTTAAAAAAATATAACAAAATTTTACCTGATATGCCTTTCACAGGTAAAGAATTGGGCAATAAAATTCTTGAAGAACAAAAATTAAAAAATGTATCAATAAATCCAATTAAACAATTAGATCATTATAATCCCGTAGATAAAAAAATACATATTTCTAATGATAAGCTGAATAAAAAAAGCATAACTAGTATAGCTGTTGTAGCTCACGAAATTGGGCACGCTATTCAAGATAAAGAAAATTATAAACCTCTTAAATTAAGACAAAGTTTAATTGAAAGAACCATGGTATTTCAAAGGATTGGTTCATTTTTATTAATAATTGGTCTTCCATCAATTTTTGCATTTACAAAAAGTCCATTTATAACATTTATTGCAGCTTTAATTATTATGGGATGTCTTACAACAAATGTTTTAATCCATCTAATAACCTTGCCTGTTGAGTTTGATGCAAGTTTTAAAAGAGCTCTTCCGATATTAACCAAATATGTTCCTAGAGAGAACATGTATCAATGTAAAGCAGTATTAAGAGCTGCTGCTTTAACTTATTTAGCTCAATCCATAGTAAGTATTTTTAGATTAAAAATTATTCTAGTTTCTATTATTAGCATTCTTAAATCAGTAATAAAAAGATAATCAATTAAATTTAGGTAAGTAATCTTTATGAGCTTCTATTAGTTTATCTGTCATAGAATAAATTTCATCAATAGATAAAAATGATGAAGTTAAGGGATCTAGCATTGCAGCGTGATAAATATTATCCTTTTTATTTGTGATAGCCGCTTCAGCAGTCAAAATTTGTACATTTATATTCGTTCTCATTAAAGCTGCTAACTGTTCTGGTAGATTTCCAATTTTTTGAGGAAAATAACCTTCTGAGTTTATTGTACATGGAACTTCTACACAGCAATTTTGCGGTAAATTATTAATTAAATTATTATTCATTACATTGGCATTAATATTGATTTCTTTATTATTTGTAATTGAGTCCATTATATAAGATGCATATTCATGACTTAATTTTAGTGGCTCATTATTAATGGGTGAAATATCTTTATCTAATTTTTCCCAAGTTTTAATATAGTGTTCACACCTATCAATATATTCGTTGATTGGTATTTTATATTTTTCAATAAGATCGTTTCTATTTTTTTTAATAAACCATGGAACATATTCAGCAAAATGTTCACTTGATTCAGTAACAAAATAACCAAACCGTTTTAAAATTTCATATCTCACTTTTTCATGTAAAATTTTATTTGATTCATGATTAATATTTTTACTACGTGAAGAGATTTTTTTATTTGTAATAATATCTTCAGATAATTTTTTAAGTTTTGGATATAAATCAATTAAATTTCCATCTTTCTTTTTTTCAAAATTTAAAAAAAAAGCCATATGATTTATGCCAGCACAAGTATATTTAATGTCTTTAAGATCTTCACCCAAATCTTCTGCTAACATTTCTGCAGTACCTTGAACAGAATGACAAAGACCTAATGTTTTTATTTGTGGAATGGTTTTATTAATAGCTATCATATTTGAACACATTGGGTTTACATATTGTAACCAAAGTGCGTTAGGGCATACTTCCATAACATCTTTTCCAATATCTAATAAAACTGGAATAGTTCTAAGACCTCTCATGATACCGCCTATTCCAAGAGTATCACCTATTGTTTGTTCTAAACCATATTCATTTGGAATATCAAAATCTATTTTTGTAGATGGTTTATATCCACCTACTTGTATTGTTGTTTGGATGAAATCTGCATCTTTAAGAGAATCTCTTCTGTTTGTATGAAGTGTTATTTTTGGTTTTGCATTTAATTTTATTGCAACAACATCAATTAATTCTTTTGCAATTTTTAATCTTTTATCATCAATATCCATAAGGGATATATGCATTTTTTTAAATAGAGGATTATGTAATAAATCTGAAACTATGTTTTTAGTAAAAACAGCACTACCAGCACCAATTATAGTTAATTTAATCAACTGATCTCCTTGTTATATGTCACAATATTACCTCAATTATATCCTTATTATAACAAATTCTGCAAATAGAAAGATATCTGTGGCACTTATCAAAAGAATAGTTCTTTTTTTTATCACATTAATTTTTATTATAATTCTCCTTGTAAGTGCTACAACTTCATTTGGATATTGAGTTTTGATATAGTATTATATTTTAGTGAAAAATATAATTGAGGTAATAAAAATAGACACTGAAGGCAAGGGTATGTATGAAATTACCAATGAAGTAATTAAATGGACTCAAGCAAAAAATTTAACAAAGGGTCAACTCAATCTTTTTATTCAACATACCTCAGCATCACTTACTATTATGGAAAATGCCAGTCCTGATGTTTTAGAAGACATTAATAATTTCTTTTTGAAATTGGTCCCTGAGGACTCATCTCTTTATAAACATGGTTATGAGGGTGATGATGATATGCCAGCTCATATCAAATATATGCTAACACAAACATCTCTTACAATTCCTATTATAGATAAAAAGTTAATACTTGGCACTTGGCAAGGTATTTATCTATTTGAACATAGATATCATTCGACAAATCGTAAAATAACTTTTAGTTTTATTGGAGATTAAATATTAATTAAAAAAGGAGTAAAATGTCAGTAGCTAGAATAACAACAATGAATTTAAAATCAAAAGAAGATGCAGATCGTATTGAAGAAACTTATAAAACAAATGCACCATCAGAATTTTCAGAAGCAGAGCAATTATTAGAGGTTAGAGTTGACGATACTACTTTAATGTTTGTTTCATTATATTCAGATGACGCAGCTATGGAAAGAGCTTCTGTTTCTAGATCAAAAAGAATGGATCTAAATAAAGATGTTATTGAAAAAGTTGATGGTAAAACTGGAAACGTGATTTTAAATCATAAAAATTAAGTTTAGTTAAATATTGAAGGAGATTAAATATGTCTAATGTAATGAAAAAATCTTTTGAAGAAGGAGAAATTAAAACACCTGATAAAGCACATTCTTCAACTATTAAGCTTGGTAACGTTACAATGAGCAAAACTACCTTACAACCAGGCTGGAGTTGGAGCTCATGTATTAAACCTATTGTTGGTACTGAAAGTTGTCAAGCAGGTCATGTTGGAGTTGTTATTAAAGGTGAAATGAAAGTAAAACATGACGATGGAACAGAAGATAATTTTAAAGCAGGTGATGCTTACTATTTAGCACCAGGACACGATGGGTGGATTATAAGTGATGATGAATTTGTTTCATATGAATTTTCAAGTGACCAAAAAGATTTTGGCCCTTGGAAAAAATCTTAGTTATATAATGGTTCTTTTAGACCCATTTTTTATAAATATTTTATATGATATTTACCAATTAGAATGAATATCTTCTTTAAAATATTTATTATAAATTTCTTTAATACTATCTTTTACAGAATTTATTTCATTAAGTTCAGATGCTTTAACATTTAATTCAGCTTGAATTTTATTTTTAGCACCAGGTATTACGACTGTTACTTCTGGATGAGATAATATCCATTTCAATGATAAATCGGTCAATGAAAAACCATCTGGTTTTATTTTTTTTAATTCCTCAACAGCTTCCAAACCTTTAGAAAAATCAACACCAGAAAACGTTTCTCCAACATCAAACGCATCTCCATTGATATTATAATTTCTATGATCATTTTCAGGAAATGAAGAATTATTATTCATTTTACCAGTAAGTAATCCACTAGCTAATGGCACTCTAGCAATTATAGCTACATTATTTTTTTTAGCTTCTTGAAAAAATATTTCACTGGGTTTTTGACGAAATATATTAAATATAATTTGTATACTCTTTACATTAGGGTGTTGAATAGCATCTAAAGCCTCAGATACTTTTTCAACACTAACTCCATAATATTTTATCTTACCTTTTTTAACAATTTCATCCATCATTTCATATGTTTCTGGCTTTCCGCATATCTCTGAAGGCGGACAATGCAATTGAACTAAATCAATTATATCAACTCCTAAATTGCTAAGAGATCTATCAATAAAACTTTCAATATTTTTTAGATTGTATCCATCTGCATTATGTGGATTTAATCTTCGCCCTGCTTTTGTAGCAACATATATTTGTTCATTAGAATTCTTTAATACTTCACTAATAATTTTTTCACTTCTGCCATCTCCATAGACATCAGCAGTATCAAAAAAATTAATTCCATTATCAATTGACGTGTAAAGTGCTTCTTTAGCATCTTCTACAGATACATCTCCCCACTCAGAACCAATAGCCCAACACCCTATTCCAATTTCAGAAACTTTCCATCCTAAATCACTAAACTCTCTGTATTTCATATAAAATTAATTTTCTCTTATTGTTTTTTTGTAATGTTCTGTTCGCTCAATAAGCCTTTGGTGTCCCTTCATATCAAAATTTTCTTTAGCTATTACATCTTTTTTATAAAAATTATAATTATCTTTTCCTCTGACACACAAAGCACTGTCATCTTTACTTTTTAATTGCTTTAAATCAGGTGTGATATATTGAAAATTCAATCCAATTCTTCTGTCTTTACTATTATTTGGTTTTGAGGCATGAAGTGTTAAACCGTGATGTAATGAAGTCTCTCCAGGCTTTAATGGACATAAAACAGCTTTATCTATTTCAACATTATTAACTGTTTGTCCTCGTGATAAAACATTATTTTTATCACTTGTAGATTTATGATCAAAAAAACCTTTTTTGTGTGAACCAGGAATCATTTGCATACAGCCACTAATTTCATCAGCGTTAGATAATGCTACCCATGCACTTACTTGTTTTTCATTATCATCGAAACCCCAGTAAGTAAGATCCTGATGCCAACTAACATGAGTTTTAGTCATTGGTTCTTTAATTATGAATGTCGCATTATAAAGTAGAATATTTTGGCCAATTAAATCCTCTACAAAGTCTAATAATATTTTATTTGTTGCAACTTCATAAACCCACCTCATCATAGTATAGGTTTTGGCAAAATAATGAAGTGGTCCTATTTTATTTTCTACTTCTTCAAGATAATTTCTATAAATTTTTGCCTGTTCTATATTAAATAATACTAATGGAGAATAAAAGCCATTTTGATTGTACTCGTCTTTCATCATTATAAGAAAAATATCTTAGTAAAAGACTTAAATTAAATCAACAATAATGAATAATTAATAATCCAACCAAGCTTATAATTATAAGATCAAATATTATTACAGTTTCCATCTTTAAATGTGGTACAGATATTTATGGATAGAATACATTTACTAACTAAATATATATTGGTTAATCGGTACCACAAACATAGTACTATATTGTAAATAAGACAAAATTTTAGTTTAAAAGAGGCAATATTATGAAAAAAATAAGTTGGATAACACACCCACAATACGACATTATATTGCCAGAAAATCATAAATTTACAGCAAGCAAATTTTCAGATTTATTCAATGAATTGAAATCAAAAAAATTTTACTCTAATTCAAATATTCTTCAACCTATAAAGGCTAAAGTTGAAGATTTGGAAATTGTTCATGATAAAGATTATATTTTAAAAATTAAGAATGGAACACTTTCTGAAAACGAAATTAGAAGATTAGGATTTACGTGGTCAGAGACATTGTCGAACAGATCTTTTTTAGCTGTAAATGGCACATTATTGACTTGTAAGGAAGCATTAAAAAATGGTGTTGCTAATCATCTTGCAGGTGGAACACACCATGCACATAAATCTTTTGGATCAGGATACTGTGTTTTCAATGATATTGCATATTCGTCAAAAACTTTGATAAAGGAAAAAATAGTTAATAAAATATTAATTATAGATTTAGATGTACATCAAGGTGATGGAACTGCAGAAATATTAAAAAATGATACAAATATATTTACTTGTTCTATGCACTGTAAAAATAATTTTCCATTTAGAAAAACTAAAAGTGATTTAGATGTTGAATTGGATGATAACTTAAATGATCTAGAATATTTAAATATACTTAAAAATACACTAGATAAATGTTTAAATATTATGAAGCCAGATATTATAATTTATGATGCAGGAGTCGATGTTCATAAAGATGATAATTTAGGTAATTTGAATATTACGTCTAATGGAATAATTGAAAGAGATAGATATGTATTATCTTTTTTTAAAAAAAAATCTATTCCAATATCTACAGTTATTGGCGGAGGTTATTCAAATAATAATTTAGAGCTTGCGAAAAGACATAGTATAATATTCCAAGCAACTCATGATATTTTTAGTTAATCACATTTATTTATTTGAATTATTATTTTACTAATTTTATCAATTACATTTGTGCAATAATTATTTTCTAATTTACTGTAGTGTTTGAAAATTAAATTATTTAAGTTCTGGTCAAAAATTTCGAGTTCATATTCTAGATATATTTTACTAACATTATTTTTATTAAAATATGGTTTTATTATAACAGATCCATTCTGAAAAAAAGATTTTAAGAAGTAAATTTCATCATTATTGCCAACTTTAGACATTGATTTTTTTTTATCAAAAAAAACAACACTCTCATTCCATTTTTTTATATTGTTTTTAAATAAAAAATCCAAATCGTTTTCAGATATTAATTGATCTTGCTCAATTGATTGAGAATGTGAAGCTGATAATATTAAAAGAAGAAGTATTACAAAAAATCTCATTAAATTATATCATTTATAAGTGTATGTGATAGATATAGGATTTATCAATATAATTTCAATCAAGAAAATGGAAACAAGAAATAAAGGTTTATTACTCTCTCTTTTAGGTGTTCTAATTTTGAGTCCTGACAGTTTGTTAATTAGGCTTGTAAACTTAGACGATTTTAGTTTAATATTTTATAGGAGCATAATTCCAATTATTTCAGTTATTATCTTCCTAATATATTATTATAAAACTTCTTTTTTTAAATCTATTATCTTGATAGGAGTTCCTGGTATTATTTATGCAATATTGTATGCGATTACACATATATGCTTTGTATATTCTATACAACATACCTCTGTCGCTAATACATTAGTTTTAATTGCCGCTAGTCCTATTTTTGCTGCAATTTTTTCAATATTTTTATTAAATGAAAAACCAAATTTATTTACTTGGATTACAATTTTTCTTGCTTTGTTGGGAGTAATTATAATTGGTTGGGGTAGCTTTACAAGTACAGGATTGTACGGTGACATAATGGCGTTAATAATGGCATCTGCAATGGGTTTAAGTATGGTTATTGTAAGATATTATAAAGAAAGAGATTTAATACCAGCTTGTTTAGTTGGTTGTGCTATTGCAACTATATATGCTTTGCCATTTGATATTAATTTTAATTTAAATATTTTTCAAATATCACTTTTAATGATGATGGGTCTAATAATTTTACCAATACCTTTTATGATTTTAACAATTTCTCCAAAATATGCTCCAGCACATGAAGTTGCATTGATTTTTTTAATGGAAAGTGTGTTAGGTACTATTTGGGTTTGGTTAGTTATTAATGAAGTTCCTCCAGTAAACACAATAATTGGGGGTATGATTTTATTAATATCTGTAACAATATTTATAGTTAAAACTACAAAATTTAAGAGTTAGTTTTTTTTAAATTTTCTCTAATAAAAATATATAGTCCACTTATTATAATTAAAAATAATCCTAAATATATCCATAAACTTGGAAGGTCATTAAAGAAAACATAACCAACCAATATATTAGTAGTAATTTCAAAGTAAGCCAAAGGAGCTAATTTGGATGCTTCACCAAGTTTTAATGATAGAATAATTAAAAAATGTCCAACAGTACCTATAAAAGCTAAAAGTAATAATAATAAAATTTGATTAAGATTTATATTTGTCCAAAAAAAAGGAACAATAAAAGAAATTAGTAAACATCCAATAGACCCTGTAAAGATTAAAGTTACTACAGCACTATCAGTAAAAGATAATTTTCTAGTATAAATAATATAAAAAGCATATGAAATACCTGCTGCTAAAGCTGAAATTGAAGCAAAATTAAAATCAATAAAACCGGGACGTATAATAATTAATACTCCAATAAAACCCAAAATAACTGCAGTCCATCTATGAATACCAACTTTTTCTTTTAAATAAAAAATTGATAAGATTGTAACTATAATTGGTGATACAAAAGCAAGAGCTAGAGCCTCTGGTAGTGAAATTATAGAAATAGAATAAAAGAAAAAAATTGTTGAAAGGAATAAAAAAAAACTTCTAGACAACTGTATAGATAAAGATTTTGGAAATTTTAAATCTTTTCTAAAGAATATAAAAGCTAATGGAATACTGATAAATAACATAAAGAAATATCTTCCCCATACTACTTGTAAAAAATGAAGATCAGTCGACAAGTATTTAGCTATACCATCCATAAATGGAAGCAGTAACCATCCAAATAAGTTTAAGATATATGCCAACATACTTATTTAAAAGCCTTAGGGTCACAAATTTTACAAATTAAATCACCTATTTTTTTATTTTGATTAAAGGTTTGATAAAAAATATCTTTTATAGAAATTTGTCTTTCAAATAAAAATTTCTCAATCTCCCAATATTTTCTATTACACTTCGAACATTTAACTGCTTGTTTTAAATGTACAGGTTTATACTTATCAATCCAAAGACTTCTTACTTCATCAATTTTATTTATTTCTATATTTTCAGACAAACTAGAGGGTATATCCATAAAACAGTAAGCACATTGTATTTCAAATTTTACATTTATATAAGGTCCTTCATTAAAATTTTTTCCAATAGAATGTTTAGATAAAGATTTTTTTGATCCGCAATTGGGGCATAAAAAATTCATAAATAACTTACAGTATTAATTTAATGATATAATTTCTTTTTCTATTATTTTTAATGCTTTTTTTAAATTATTATATTTAATTATAATTGGTGGAATTAACATCAATACATTACTCTTTTCTCCTCCAGCATAAACAATAATTTTCTTAATTAACAAAGTTTTGACTAAAATATTAACAATATGTTTATTCGGTAAATTTTTTTTATCTAAAAATTCAATACCAGCTTGTGCGCCAACTACTCTAACATCCCCAACATATTTATAATTTGTTATTCTAGAAGAAAATTGTTTAAATATTTGCTCAATCTTATTCACTCTAACTAACAATTTTTTTGATAATATTTGATCAAATGTAGACTTTGATAGTGCACAAGCGATTGGATTACCTTGAAATGTGCTAGTATGAATGCCAGGAGGCCAATTTTTTAATAATTTTTTAGGTGCGGCCACTGCTGATAACGGAATTGTTGCACTCAATGATTTTCCTAAACATACTATGTCAGGCTTTACATCATATTTTTCAAAACTAAATAATCGACCAGTTCTTCCCATACCATTCCAAATTTCATCTGCAATAATATAAATATTATTTTTTTTTAGAATTTTAAAAACAGCTTTTATAAATTTTTTTGATGGAATTATTATACCACTTACTGCCTGTATACATTCAATAATTGCTACGGGTGGTAAATTTTTTTTCTTTTTAAAATAATTATCAATCTTAGTTAAACACTCTTCTTCAGAGTATTTTTCTTTATTATTCTTGTAAGTACCAGGATAAGGTAAAAAAACGTTATTTTTTAATGTTTGAAAACTTGTTCTTAACTTTTTATCATGTGTTACTGATAGAGCTCCTATAGTTCTGCCATGGTAACCGCCAGTAAATGAAATAGCTCCACTTTTTTTTGTAACATACTGAACTACTTTTAAAGCTGTTTCAACAGCTTCTGATCCTGAATTTACTAAATGAAAAGTATTAATATTTTTAGGTAAAACTTTATCAAGTATTAGATATAAATCTTCACGATATTTATTTGTTAATCTTGTACCTGTGTGAAAAATTCCAGATTTTAATACTTGTTTTGTAATTTTTATATGTTCTTTGTTACCATGACCAAGTACTGTAACAGCTGATCCAGATACAAGATCTAGGTATTTATTTTTATTATCAGTATAAAGATATTCGTCTTTTCCATATATAAAGTCTTTTGGATCTCCAATTTTAAAAGTATTTACAGCTGAGCTCTCAAATTTTTTAGTAATAATCATTTTATTTTTGTAAAGAAATAATTTTGCTATTATCAATTGTTAAATTTACTTCTGAATTAATCTCTAGATTTGAAATTTTATTATCTGAAGAAGATATGTTTATAATAAGGCCATTACTGTTTATTGCTTGAAATTTATATAAATCACCATAATAGTTCTTTGAAATTATTTTAAATTCACCATTTTTTTGAGGATTAATTTCAATATCTTTAGATCTAAAACATATTTTATTTAAGTTAGTATTTTCTTCTTTTAAATGTTTGATAATATTTTCTGAATTAAGTAGCTGAATATCAGATATAGAATAAATATTTGAAAAACCCATAAATTTTGCTGCAAAAGAGGTATTAGGTTTGTCATAGAGTTCATTTGGATTTGATAGTTGCTCAATTTCACCTTCATTCATTAATACAATTCTAGAGGACATGCTTAGGGCCTCTTCCTGATCATGAGTCACGTAAACAAACGTTATTCCAAATTCTGAATGAATTTTTTTGAGTTCAACTTGCATGGTTTTTCTTAAATTAGCATCAAGTGCGCCTAAAGGCTCATCTAATAGTAAAACTCCAGGTTCCACTATTAGGGATCTGGCTAAAGCAACTCTTTGACGTTGACCGCCTGAAATCTCGTAAGGCATTCTATTATTATAATTTTCTAGACCTATTTTTTTTAACCAAGATGAAGTTTTTTCTTTGATTGTATTCTTATCTAATTTTTTTAATTTTAATCCGTAACCTATATTTTGCTCAATATTCATATGGGGGAATAATGCATAATCTTGAAACATTATACTTGTATCTCTTTTATTGGGAGGCACACTTGTTACGTTTTCATCACCAATAAAAATTTCACCAGATGAAACATATTCTAAACCTGCTATCATTCTTAATAATGTTGTTTTTCCACAACCTGAGGGGCCCAATAATGTAACAAATTCGCCTTCATTAATTTTTAAATTAAATGATTTGATTACTTCGACTGAATTAAATTTTTTATTTATATTTATTAAATTTATAGATTTTGATATCATTTTTTCATAAATAAAAGTTGTGCAGTTAATCCAAGAGTTAAAGATGTTAAAAATACTAAAGTCCCAACTGCATTTATTGCCGGATCAAAGCCGGTAACTAAAGAGGTCCATATTTTTATTGGTAAAGTTATTGAAAAATTATTTAAAAAATAAGCTATTATAAATTCATCAAAGGCAAAGGTAAAAGTAAGAATAAATGTAGCTATTAATGAAAATTTACAAGATGGTAGTATAATTTCAAACATACTTCTAATTCTCGAACTTCCAAGAGACCAAGCAGCCTCCTCCAAGTTTTTTGGAATTTGAGACATCCTATTAGACAAATTTAAAATAGCAAGTGGCATAACAAATATTGATTGGCCTATTGTAACTAAATATAGTGAAGGTTCGTAACCTTGAGCACTTAAATAAAATCTCAAGCTTATGCCAATTAATATTAGTGGAACAACTAAAGGTGTTAGAAAAAATAAATTTAATATACTTTTTCCTCTAAAATTTGAATTTACTAAAGAATATGCACAAAAAAAAGCAAGAATTGTAGCCAATAAAGATACAGTAAAAGAAACTACTAAGCTATTCGTTAGTCCTTCTAAATACTGAGTATCATTTATTACCCTATAATACCATTCAGTAGTAAAATCTCGAAAAGGCATTATTTGATATTTGCTTGAATTAAATGAAAAAATTATCATAACAATTATAGGTAAGTAAATTATAAAAATTATAAAAAAGAAAAGAATATACAATAAATTATTGAGAATTGATTTAGAATTATTCATCTTTCAAACCTAATTTGTTTTATTAAACTTAAAAGTGGCACGCAAGCAATTATAATTACAAATACCAATACTAACGCCATTGTTGCTGCTGTATTCAGATCATAAGTTCCTTTAATTGTAGATAACATTAATTGAGCTAACACAGGTTTAAACCCTCCTCCTAATAAAGTTGGAACTGCATAATCTCCAATTGAAATAATAAAGGTAAGTACACTGCCTATAATTAAACCAGGTAAACTTAGTGGAAAAATAATATTTTTTATCTCATTAAACTTATTGCCTCCTAGATCAGAATTTGCTTCAATCAATCTTTTATCTATTGTTATCATAGAGTTAAATAATAATAATGTTGTTAACATTATACCAAATAATGAAAGACCAAAAATTGAAGCTTTCATAGAATATAAAAAATTTAGTTTAACTTCATAATTTGTAAAAAAAGATATAAACCATGTGATAACACCTTTGTCTGACAGTATTAATTGCCATGAAAATGCTCTAATCGTAAAACTAGTCCAAAAAGGAGCTACTAATAATAATAAGGCTAAAGTTCTATATTTTTTATTAATTACAAAACAAATAAAATAAGCCAAAGGGAAAGATAATAAGATTGAAAAAAATATTACTGAAAAAGCAAGTTTTAATGTACGAAAAAAAGAGTCATAAAATATTTCTTTTGAAAAAAAAGATACATAATTATTTAATGTAAATGTACCAATTTCTGGATCTATAAAACTTAATCTTAATGTGTGAATAATAGGGAAAATGAAAAAAAACAACATTAATAAAAAACATGGAATGATTCCATGCCATAAATTAACTACAGGTCTTTTATTCCCAATCAATTGCTATTGTTCTCATTGGTGCTCCATCATAACAATCCATCTTTAATGGTACAGCACATATTTGTATAGTATCTCTATTAATGAGTCCTATATCTTTAAGATCTTCAATAAAAGTTATATTATTATCAAAAATTTTGTGATGGATTATAAATTCATTATTATAAACTTTTCTAGTAGGCATTTCTCTCGCAATATAATCTTGCGGGAAATCAAGACAGACTGATATAAATTTATTTTCTACTATCCAATTTGCAGCATCAATATCTAGATTTGGAGCCTTCAAATGCCATTCTTTACTAGCATATCCTACCTTGTTTGTAAGATCAGATCTTATAATTATTAGTTTTTCTCTAGGTTTATTTTTTAATTTTTCTTCTAACATTTCTCTTGTGATTTTAAATGGTAGTTCATTTGAACTAAGGTCAACAATATTAGCTTTATTAATAAATATATCTAAACCTTCATTTGGAAGTTCTTGAATAGATTTTCCATCTCTATTCATGTGTCTTGGTGCATCACAATGATTAAATCCGTGTCCTGCAAAAATAAAATTACTTTCAGTAACTTTTTCACCATTAATTAATTCATTTTCATTTTCCCAAATATCTAATTTCCATCTCCAATGATTAAATAATGGAGTGGCAACATCGAATATTTTATATTTTTTTTTATACCATTCATCAATTAGTATAGGTCTAGTTGGAGAAGTTGATCCTTCAGGAATAAATATTGGTAATCCGATGTAAAAAGATTTTAAAGAATTCTGATTAGAAATAAAATTTTCAGTTATAAGAATATTATTTTTTAAAAGTTCAATTTTTATTTTTTCATTTGGATTTATGAATTCAATTTTGTCTTTTTCTCTATTAGATTTAATGCTCTCACATGAGAAATCTATAACTAAATGTTTAATTGAATTTTCAATTAATAATTCAATAACATCCTCTTCAATTATTGGAGTATATTTCCAATACTCAATATGTTTGTTTGAAATATTTTTGGAATGATTAGTAGATAAAATACATATATTAATGTTGTTATTTTTTAAGTCTCTTAGTTTATTTTCTAAAAATTCTCTGTTAATTTTTTGATTTTTTGGTATTTCAATAATATTTGCAGAACCGCAAAAATATTTCAGATCGAAATCATCTAAATTTTTATATTTTTTATTCAACCACTTAGGAGTTGTAATAAAAGTAAATCCTGTACCAAGCCACTTTAGCCCAAATTCTTGAAACTCATCATTATTATTATATGACTGAGAAATAAAAGTTGAAGTTTTCCAATTCCAATTAGCCTCAATTCTACTTGAACAATCAATAATCACAGGTTTATCCTAATTATAAAAGATTTTAAAAGGTCGGATTTTATTATCCGACCTTAAGTTAAAATTAATTAAACGTTTTTAAAGTTCTCCCAAGCACCAAGCCATTCATCTCTATTATCTGGAGATTTTCTTGGAGATAAATTAGCCATAAATACTTCATCGAACTTATCTATGTCTGCGAGATTTAGTAATTCTCTCTTATCCATAGGTAATTGTGATGCGGCTTTTTTATTAGGCACCATACTATAATAAGTTTTTGCTGTAGCAAGTTTAGCCTGGAACTCTGGTTCACAAACATATCTTAAAAACTTTATAGCATTATCTTTTCTAGGTGTATTAGCTGCAATACAAACTGCCTGATCCCATGTAACGCCACCTTCTTTAGGAACCAATGCCTTGAATGGTAAACCATCATCATACATTCCAGCTTGTACCCATTCACCAGCTATTGCTAGATCATATGTTTCACTAGCCATTGCTTGAATTACTTGAGATGTATTTCCAATAAAGCCTACATTTGGTCTTAATGTTCCAAGTGTGTCTTTTAATTTAGAAAATTGACTACCGCTCAAATCATATGGGTTTTTATTGCCATTGTATTTTGACATACATCCCATATTTGGAAGGAACCAATCAAATAAAGCAACTCTTCCTTTATTTGCACTGTCAAAAAGTACATCATAACTAGATACGTCAGACTCACTGAATTTGTTGTGATTGTATGTAATACCATAATAACCAAATCTATTTACAATAGCATACATTTTACCATCAACGTAACAAGGGGGCCAATTTGCTATAATACTGAAGTAATCTTCCAGAGGAAAATCAGAGGCATTTAGTTCCATAAGCAAACCATCTTTTGCAGCTTGTGGAATATATGCACTAGTTGGGGTGATTAAATCAAAAGTACCTGGAGCTGAAGATTGAATTAGAGCAACCATTTCTTCATCAGATCCATCATGGATTTTTAGATTTACTTTTATTCCTGTATTTTGTTCAAAGGAATCTAACATACCTGGTTCTTCATAACCTCCGAATGCTAGAACATTTACTTCACTAGTTGCCCAAGCATTTTTAAT
Source organism: uncultured Alphaproteobacteria bacterium (assembly GCA_902630465.1). Lineage (GTDB taxonomy): Bacteria > Pseudomonadota > Alphaproteobacteria > HIMB59 > CACPNW01. The sequence continues at coordinate 16,546 of CACOVJ010000002.1, forward strand.
TAAAATGTTCGGGCTAAGAGCTAAAGTGCCAGCAACAGAAGAATATTTTAAGAACTTTCTTCTATTTAATTTATTTTTTTTCATAACTTTTTTCTCCCATTTAAATCATTATCTAATTTTATACGAAAATAAACAATTATTTGTTAAAAAAAGTAAAAAGCAGTTTAAAATTTTACTTAAATTTCTTAATTTTTAAAGAATTAATTTGATTTTGTAAGATATAAAATAAAAATATAGAAGTTGTCTGAAAGTCTATTATTTTTTAAAATACTAATTATTAATAAATACAGAAGATAATTTATGCAATGCATACATTCCTGGATCATTTAATTCTTTAGATTTTTCAGCAAACATTCTTGCTCTACCTATCTTACATTCTTTTCCTTGGAACTTATTCAATGCATTTTCAGTGGCTTGATATATATTCTGTCCATTAATATTGTCGTTATTTAAAAGTGTATCTGATATTTCATAAAGTGAGTCTACAAAAGTTTTGTCACCAATATTACTTTTACCTCTAGAACATACTGCTTCAATAACAGAATTAATTATTGAAGGTAAGTCATCAATATCTAATTTAGTTTTACCTTTTGTTTGTTTAGCAACAGTCATGAATGATATAGCAACAAGTGTTCCAAAACTTGAGCTAGAAGCTTTTGTAAAACACTGAGCACAAATTAAAAATATTTTACTTAAATCATCTTCAAATTTATTTAAATTCTCATTAATTTCCTTCAATCCTTTAGATATTGTAATACCTAGATCCCCATCTCCTAATTGGCCATCAATTGAATTAAATTCATCATAATTTTCTTCTGCTATAACAAGTATTTTTTTAAAAAATAATTCTAAAGAAGATTTTGAAATCATTAGTACCAAAAGGGACAATTAGCTTTTTCTAAAAGTAATTTTTCTAATTCATCATCTAGTTTTAAAATAGAAATTGACATACCAGACATTTCCATTGAAGTGGCATATCTTCCGACATATGATTTAGAATTAATAATACCTTTATCATTTAAAATACTATTGAATTTATTTGCAACAATAAATAGCTCTTCATGAGGTGTAGCTCCTAAACTATTTACAAGAATTGAAACTTTATCACCATTTGACAAATTAATATCTCCAAGTAACTTTTCTGATAATTCTTCAGTAATTTCATCAGCAGATTTAAGTTTACCTCTTCTAATACCTGGCTCACCATGAATACCCATACCAATTTCCATTTCATCCTCACCTATTTCAAATGTTGGCTTACCTGCCTGTGGAAGTATAGTTGGAGTTAAAGCTATACCCATAGTTCTAATATTTTCATTTGTTTTTAAAGCAATTCTTTTTACTTCATCAAAATCTGCTCCTGTCTCAGCAATTGCTCCTGTAGTTTTAAAAACATATAACATTCCTGTTACACCTCTTCTTTTATCTTTTTCCTCATTTGAAGCACTTGCAACATCATCGGCAACAACAATCGATTCTACTTCAATATCTTCCATTTCAAGCATTTCACTTGCCATATCAAAATTCATTACATCGCCACCATAATTACCATAAATACAAAGAACACCTTTTCCCGAATTAGCTTCTTTAATAGCTGTAGAAATTTCATCTACGGAAGGTGATGCAAATACATTACCGATTGCACAACTATCTAATAAACCAGTTCCTATATATCCTGTAAATAATGGCAAGTGACCTGAGCCACCACCACTTACTAGTCCAACTTTGTTATTTGATTTATTTTTTCTATGTAGAACTTTATTTGTGTCTGAGGAAAATTGATAAATTTCGGGATAAGAAACAACTAAACCTTTTATACTTTCACTTACAAAATCATCAGGGTTATTAATTATTTTTTTCATTATTTTTCTCCAAATATTCTTTATTTATTCCGTATAATAAATCAAAAAATAAAGAAATTAAATTATGTAATTTTATAAATTTCTTTAATCTAGAACCATTCCAAATTAACGTTATACTTGTTGCAATTTTATTACAAGTACTATAACTTTTTTATCAATTTAAGGAGGAATAATGAAAAAATTATTTAAAGTAATTGCAACTATTGCTGTACTTTTTGGTTTCTCATCACAATCTTTTGCTGATGGTCACAAACCAACTATAGCTCTAGTTCCTGGATTAACAACAGATGCATTTTATATTACTATGCATAAAGGTGCTATGGCAGCAGCTGATGCATTAGGTGTTGAACTTCTATTTCAAGGATCACCTGAATGGAATGCATCACTTCAAATTCCGATTTTAAACGCTGTTATAGCAAAAAAACCTGATGCAATACTAATTGCACCAAATGATAAACAACAATTAATTGCACCTTTAAAAGCTGCAGCTGATGCAGGTATTGCTGTTATTTGTGTAGATACATTTATTGATGATGGTGTTTTCCAAGATGGGATGGGAGATGGTGACTTCCCTATTTCATATGTAGCATCTGATAATGTTCTTGGTGGAGTTATGGCAGGTAATGCACTTGCTAATGCTATTGGAAAAAAAGGAACAGTATATGTTTCTAACGTTAAACCAGGTATATCTACAACAGATCAAAGAGAAGAAGGTTTTAAGGCTGCTATGGCGAACTATCCAGACATAACTGTTTTAGAAACTCAATTTAATGATGATGACGCTAACAAAGCATCTGCTCAGGTAAATGCAGTTGTGGCAAGAGCACCTGACTTAGCTGGAATCTTTGGAGCTAATTTATTCTCTGCGATTGGATCTGCTGATGGTGTTAAAGCTATGGGTAAATCTGGAGAAATTAAAGTTGTTGCTTTTGATGCTCCAACAAGAATTGTTGATGATCTTAAAAGTGGTTTAGTTGATATGGCAATTGCACAACATCCTGCTGAAATTGGTTATATGGGCGTTATGGTTGCATTTGGTCATGTAACAGGAAATCCAGTTCCTGTATCTGTTGGAACAGGTTTCACAGTTATGACTGCTGACAATATTGACGATCCAGATATTAGTAAGTACGTTTACTCAGACTAATATTTAATATATTAAAAAAGGAGGCTCCTAGCCTCCTTTTATTTTTATTGATGAATAGCAAAACTCTTAAATTAATTAGTAATTTTTGGAATTGGATCTTCTTAATATTTATCTTAATATTTTTAGAAGGATGGGCTCGAATAGTATATGGCTCTACTTTTCTTCTTAATCCGTTTGTTTTACAAAGTGTTTTATTATTCACTGCAGCTCCATTACTAATTGGAATTGGACAAACATTCGTAATCATATCAGGTGGAATAGATTTATCAGTTGCATTTGCAATGGGCCTTGCCTCAGTTATTTTTGCCACAGTAATAAAATCATTGGCACCAGAACTAGGATATATAGCAGTTTTAATTGGGTTTGGAGTTACTTGCTTAGTTATGTTGATACCTGGTTTCATAAATGGAACTTTAATTTCTAGATTAAATGTTCCTCCTTTTATTGGAACTTTAGGTATGTATGGAGTAGCTCGAGGAACAGGATATCTTACTGCAGATGGCATGACGGTTCCAGTAAACAACGATTTCTTATTCTATCTAGGTACGGGCAAAATTTTTGGTATACCTATTCCAGTTTTAGTTGCGATTTTTTTTGTAATAATAGCCCACTATATTTTAACATATACAAAATTTGGACAGTATACTTACGCACTTGGTGGTAATAGGCAAGCAGCTATTAGAAGTGGTATAAATGTAAAAAGACATATCTTGTTACTGTATATGCTTTGTGCATTTTGTGCTGGTATAGCTGGGATGATTTATACTGCTAGATTTTCTGCTGGTGCTCCACAGGCAGGTGAACCGTTGATGCTTGATGCTATTGCAGCTGTGTTTATAGGAGGAGCAAGTTTCTTTGGTGGTTCAGGAAAAATTATTGGCACTGTAATTGGTGCATTAATAATTGCAGTAATTCAGTTTGGAATTGTATTTATTGATATCAAGCCATTTTGGCAATTTGTTGTTGTTGGTATAGTAATTATTGTTGCTGTTATAGTTGACCAATCAAAAAATAAATTAAAAGGTGAAAGAACAGATGAATAAAGTTCTGGATGTAAAATCAGTTTCTAAAAGATTTGGCGGAGTACAAGCCCTTAATGACGTATCAATTCATCTAAATGAAGGTGAAGTATTAGCACTAGCTGGTGATAACGGTGCAGGCAAGTCAACTCTTATAAAAGTTGTTTCAGGGGTATATCATCCAGATGATGGCAATATAATTTTTAATAATGAAAATATTCAATTAGATAATCCACGTTTTGCAAGAGAAAAAGGTATTGAAACTATCTATCAAGATTTGGCATTAGCAGATAATCTTAATGTTGGTGCAAATATTTTTTTAGGAAGAGAGCCTATGACAACTAAATTAGGAGTTCCAATAATTGACAGAGAATTAATGTTATCTGAGTCTAAAAAAGTATTAAAAAATCTTGAAATAAATATTCCTGAGTCGTCATTAGAAGAACCAGTTGGTAAATTATCTGGTGGCCAAAGACAAGCTGTTGCCATAGGACGCGCACTGTATTGGAATGCAAAACTTTTGATTATGGATGAGCCTACTGCTGCACTTGGTGTTCCAGAGCAAAGAAATGTAATGGATTTAATCAAAAAATTAAAAGAACAAAAAGTTTCTATTATTTTTATATCTCACAATTTAACAGATATTTTTCAAGCCTCTGATAGAATTGTTGTTTTAAGAAGAGGAATTAAGGCTGGTGAAAGAATAATAAGTGAAACAAATAGTGATGAAATTGTAAAATTAATGGTTCAAGGATAAAAATAGGAAAAAATATGAAAATTTTAGATACTAAACTTAATAATATAAGAAGTGGTAATTACAAACCTTCAGATTTTATAATTGCCGATGCAAAAGATGCAGACATGGGTGGAGGTAGAAGAGCACCAGGCTTTATAAGAGAACAAAATGGAACACTAACAGATAAACCTGCTTCTTATGAATCATATTTAAATAAAATGAAAGAAATGACTAAATCTCAAATGGTTGATGTTATGCTAATGTCGATGACAAGTGCAGAAAGACTAGTAAATCAAAATATTTTTAATAATAGTCCTGTTACACCTGCAGTGAGATTAAATGATACATCTTGTATATGGGGCCTTCTTAGACATGGTGAATATGACACGCATCAATCAAGACCATTTGCTACAACACAACTACGACATGCAAAGAATTATGTAGATTTAGGTTTATACTCAATGACCTTTAACAAGGATGTTGATAGAGATGTTTATATGCTGAATGAATATAGAAATTTTAGAGATAATGCTGAAAAAATTGGAATGAGACATTTTTTAGAAGTATTTAACTCAGCTGTAATGAATTTATCAATTGAAGAAATGGGTCAATATGTGAACGATTGTATTCTTAAAACTTTAGCAGGCCAAATTAGTAAAGAAAAGCCGTTATTTTTAAAAATTGCATATAACGGACCAAAAGCAATGGAAGAATTAGCTTCTTATGATCCAGGTAACTTGGTTATAGGAATTTTAGGCGGTGGCAAAGGTACTTCAAGAGATTGTTTTGAATTATTAAAGCAAGCATGTAAATATGGAGCAAGAGTTGCATTATTTGGAAGAAAAGTAAATTTAAGTGAAAACCAACTAATTATAATTGAGACGATGAGAAACGTTATAGAAAATAATTTAGAGTCAGATGACGCAGTTAAACTTTATCATGACAAACTATTAAAAGAAAATATTAAACCTGATAGAGATATTTCAAAAGATAATGAATTAACAGATCCAGCTCTTAAAATGTAAATGTCTACAAATGCATTAGCTGGATTTGATATTGGTACATCAAAAATACGTTGCATACTTTATAACGAAAAAGGAAATATTTTACTAAATTCTAGTTATAAAACACCATTAGTAAAAACTAGTGAGGGATATTATAATCCTACGATTGAAATTATAAAAATAGTTTTAAAAATATTAAAAAAAACATTTAAATTTTCTAATGATAATAATTATTTAATAAAAGGTATTGCTTTTAGTAGTATTGGTGAAGCAGGTGTTCCAATAGATAAAAATTTAAGAGAACTATTGAATATAATTCCTTGGTATGATCAAAGAACAAAATCAATTAGAGATAATATTATAAATAAAAGAATATTAAAAAAAATATACAAAAATACAGGTTTGAATAATGACCATTTTTTTAGTGTTTATAAGCTACTATGGATAAAAAAAAATAAACCAAATTTATACAAGAAAATCTATAAATGGTTACCAGTTAATGATTATGTAGCAATGAAATTGACTGGTGAAATTTCAACGGACCATAGTCAAGCTCTGAGAACTTTAATGTACAACCCCAAAAAACTAAAATGGTCTCAAGAAATGCTATCAGAATTTAAAATTAATAAAAGAATATTACCAAAAATTATAAATTCAGGAGATAAAAAAGGTTATTTATCAAAAAATATAAAAAAAATATTAAAAATTAAATATGATTGTGTAGTTGTAAATGGGGGACATGATCACTTTGTTGGTATATTTGCATTAGGAGGTTTTAAAAAAAACACTATAGTTGACTCTTTAGGGTCGGCAGAAGCAGTTACACTAAGTACAAACAAATACAATACTGATATTTCTCTACAAAAATCCAATTTTATAACCGGTGTATTTAAAACAAAATTTAATGCTTACTATTATATTGTTGCAAGTATTCTTACATCAGGATTGATAATAGAGTGGTTCAAAGAAACATTTAATATTAATAATTTTAATCAATTAAATAAAATATTAAAAAAGACTAAAACAAAAAAAAATATTATTTTCTTTCCACAATTTGAATATTCACATTCTCCAATTAATGCACCTAAGACAAATGGTTTCATTGGAGGTATAGATAGATCTACTACACTTGGAGACATTTACAAATCGATATTAGAATCATTAAGTTTCGATACACTTAATGCTATGAAATTTATGCAATTCAAGGGTAAGGTCAAGGTAAATAAAGTAATTAGTTCAGGAGGAAGTGTACAAAATATTAATTGGATGAAATTAAGAGCTAATATATTTAATAAAGATATATATATTGATAAAAATATAGAGAATGTTAGTTTTGGATCAGCTCTTCTTGCTGGAATTGGCTCTGGTATATTTAAAAATGAAATTGAAGCTTTTAAAAATTTTAAAAGTAAATTTAGAATAATAAAAAAAGATAAAAAATTAGTAGATGAATATAAATTACAATTTAAAAAATATAAGGAGAATATAATTGATATAATTAAAGTTAATCAAAATATTAAAAGATGATTAGATACCTTCCCCTTTCTTTTATCATATTTTGGAGTTCGGCATTTGTTAGTGGTCAGTTTATTGTGCAATCGGCTAGTCCCTTTGCTGCTTTAACTTTTAGATTTATAATAGTAGCAATATGTTTTTTAGTATTTTCTTTCTATTTTAAAGAAAGAATATTTATTAATATAAAATTAATTTTACAAGCATCTATAACTGGTATTTTATTTCATGGTTTTTATCTTGGAGGTGTATTTTTTTCCTACTCTGTAGGATTGACAGCTACTTTATCAGCATTGATAGTTGGATTACAACCAATTTTAACCAATATTTTAAGTGGGCCTATATTAAATGAACGGGTAACTATAATTCAATGGTTTGGTATCACTTTAGGTTTTATTGGAACAGTAATGGTAATTGGTTATGAAATAGGTTCTTCAATACCTTTATTAGGAGTATTGAGTTCAATTGTTGCTTTACTTGGAGCTACAATTGCAACAATTTGGCAGAAAAAATTTACTAACAATATAACTTTATCTGTAAATAATTTTTATCAAGCTTTTGCAGCAAGTATTTTCTTAATTATTGTTTCTATATTATTTGAAATACCATTTATTAATTTTGATATGAGATTTATTTTATCTATGGGTTGGCAAATCATCATGGTTTCATTCGGAGCATATGCGATACTTATGTATTTAATTAAAAAAGGAACAGCTTCAAAAACTTCAAATTTATTTTTTCTAGTTCCACCTGTAACAGCAGTAATGGCTTGGATGGTGCTTGGAGAAAAATTATTTGTAATTGATATAGTAGGATTATTGATATGTGCTTTTGGGGTATATATTGCCACTAGAAAATAATTTAAATTTATTTATAAAATAATTATGTATTTACTGTTAAAAACTCTGATAAGTGCAATAATAATAGTAGCTGTATCTGAAATTGCAAAAAGATACACTTGGACAGCGGCAATAATTGTATCACTACCTTTAACATCACTGTTAGCTTTTGTTTGGTTATACTGGGATACTAAAGATACTCAAAAAGTTATTGAGTTATCATATAGCACCATAGTTATGTCTTTACCCTCGTTTATTTTTTTTATTATTCTTCCATTATTATTAAAATTTAAACAAAATTTTATATTATCTTTAATAATATCTATTATTAGCACAGCTATAGCATATGCAATTTTTATGTATTTTATTAAAAAATTTAATCTAAATTTTTAATAATATTCTCTTTATTCATTAATATGGGTCTTCCATCATGTGCAGTATTTAATGGATAATAGTCATTATTATATTTAACACAAAGAGTTAAAGCTGATCTTTTTTCCTTACCAAGATTAACTTCAAGATCAACAACTACTAATTCAGTATTTTCTAAAACTTTTAGTATTTTCATATTTTTTGCCCTTCTTAAAAAAATTATTATTAAATAAATATCTATCTTAATTTTAAAAGATCTATATTCAAACTTTCTATTAATTATTTATACCAATGAATTATATTTTGTATTCTGGAGTTATATTATTCTGGGGATCATCTTGGTTTGCTATTAAATTTCAGCTAGGTTTGGTTCCGGAAGCTGTATCAATTGCATATAGATTTTATATAGCTTCTTTAATATTAGTTATATTTTGTGTATTTTTCAAAAAAAAATTTAATCTAAAATTTAATCAAATTAAGTGGGTTGTTTTACAAGGAATATTCTTATTTAGCCTCAATTACTATTTTATTTATTTAGGAACTAATTACGTCAAAACAGGATTAGTAGCCGTAATTTTTTCAACTGTTACAATATTTGTTCTTATAAACGGATTCTTATTTTTTAAAGAAAAAATAAATAATAACGTATTAATAGGAGCTTTAGTAGGTATTATAGGATTAATACTGATATTTAATAAAGAGCTACAACAATATTCATTTAATAAAAATATAATTATTGGAATAGTATTAAATTTAATTGGGACTTATTTTGCTTCTATCGGAATGTTAATCTCTCAACGAAATCAAAAAAATAATATACCCTTAGTACAAAATAATGCTATAAGTATGTTTATTGGTGCTAGTTTTGTTTTACTAATTTCAGTATTAACAGATAATGAAATAAATTTTGATTATAATTTTAAATATATATCTTCTTTATTTTATCTATCCATTATTGGATCTGTTTTAGGATTTGGGTTTTATTTAAAATTACTTAATAATATAGGTGCAGGAAAAGCATCATATGTCAATGTAGTTACTCCAGTTTTAGCTTTGGGTATTTCAACATTGTATGAAAATTATACATGGGATATTTTTAATTCAATAGGTCTATTATTAGTGATATTTGGAAATATAATTATATTTAGAAAAATTTATGATTAAATTATTGATTTCTATAGTTTTTTTAATTTTTAATAATAATGCTTTTGCTGAAAATAACAATATATCAATCGCAAGTACTACTTCAACGCATGATACTGGGTTGTTAAAATACATTAATAAATTTTTTACTAAAGAATTTAACATAAATGTAAAAGTAATATCTTTGGGTACTGGACAAGCAATAAGATTAGCTAAAGATGGAAACGTAGAAATACTTATGGTTCATCACTTACCTTCTGAATTAGATTTTATGAATAATGGTTATGGAATTTTACGCCACAATCTTATGTATAATGATTTCGTTTTAGTTGGTCCAAAAGAGGATAATAAAGAATGTAAATCTATTGAAAGTAAATTAAATGAAATTGCTAATAATAAATTCATATTTGTTTCCAGAGGTGATGATAGTGGGACACATAAAAAAGAAAAAGAACTTTGGGATTTAATAAATGTTATTCCTGATCCAAAGTCATCCTGGTATTTAAGTATTGGTCAAAGTATGGGTCAAACATTACTTATGACAAATAATAAAAAAGCATATTCATTAAGTGATAGAAGCACTTGGATATCATTTAACAAAAAAGAAAACTTAAAAATAGTTTGCCAAAATTTGCCACCTTTATTTAATCAATATGGGGTGATATTAGTAAACAACTCACTAAATGAAAATCTTAATATTGAAGATGCAGAAAAATATATCAATTGGATAATCTCAAATAAAGGAAAAAAAATAATTAATAATTATAAAGTTAACGATCAACAATTATTTTTCTTTAATTATAACTAATTAACTCTTCCAAAAAATGTCATTCTTGCATTCTCTGATAGCATAGTACCTTCTTCTTCATTATAATTTAATGTTACCAATATTCTAGGTTTTTTGGATTCTACTGGAGTAACTCGATGAAGATAATTTCTACCATAAAATAAAACAAGAGTGCCAGCATCAACATCAATCTTTTCAGGTAATATTTTATTTTCCAAAATGTTTTTAATATAACTTTTATCAATAAAATTTTTACTAAAATCCCTTCCTTGACTAACATACTCAAATTCACCTCCTGTATCAGAAGATTGTATCATTAAAGTTATTGCAAATGATGCATTATCAAAATGCCATCCAAGTTGTTGAGATTTTTGATAATAATTATAATTTATTGAAGATAAAGTATCATTATAAGCATAAATATTTTGTAAATTTAAAACACCTACGAGAAATTTTTTAAATTCAGGTAATTTGTAGAGTATATTTAATTTTGAATCTTTATTAAGTAAATCATGAGGTACACATCCTTTATCACTTACTACCTCAGTATTTAAAGGGTCATTAGAATCATTGGACTCATTAACTTTATTTAATAATATAGTATGATTTTGAGAACAATAAAAAGCTTTTTCTTCAAGTTGCAAAGCTTCATCAATTAATTCATTTAAACATTTATTATTAAGAAAATTATTTAATATTAAAATGGAATTTTCTTGTATTTGTTTTTTGCATTTATTTATATATTCCTCATTATTTATAGGATGTTGTTGAATATTTACAATTTCTTCCAGATCATTCATATTTATATAATTAATATATATATACTAAAGTTGTAGATGTTTAATTTAAAATATTAATATATATTTACATACTATGGTATGGAATTTTCACAATAGTTATACTGATTTACCAAATATTTATTACAGTAAAGTTAAGCCTGAAATATCTAATGATAAGAAGCTTATTTTGTTCAACAAAGATCTAGCAGAAGAAATTGATTTAAATTTAGATAATTATGATCAAAATGAAATTTGTGATATTCTATTAGGTAATCAACTTTCAAATAAGAATTATTTTTCACAAGCTTATGCAGGTCATCAATTTGGTCATTTTACTATTTTAGGTGATGGTAGAGCCTTATTGCTTGGCGAACATATTACAAGAAATAATAAAAGATTAGATATACAACTGAAAGGATCAGGAAAAACTCCATACTCAAGAAACGGAGATGGAAAAGCCGTTCTCGGGCCAATGATCAGAGAATATTTAATAAGTGAAGCAATGCACAATTTAGGTATTTCATCAACTCGTGCTTTAGCCGTAATAACAACTGGTGAAGATGTTTTAAGAGAAAGAGTTGAACCTGGAGCAATACTAATTAGAGTAGCGAAATCACATATTCGTGTTGGAACTTTTCAATTTGGAAATCTTTTAAAAAAACGAGAAGAATTTGATATCTTAATCAATTACACAATTGATAGATTATTCCCAGAATTAATGAACAAAAACAATAAATATATTAAGTTTTTTGAAAAGGTTTGTGAATTACAAATTAATCTAATAACTGAATGGATGAGAGTAGGTTTTATACACGGAGTGATGAATACTGATAATATGTCATTATCAGGAGAAACAATAGATTATGGACCTTGTGCCTTCCTTGATAATTATAATCCAAAAACTGTTTTTAGTTCGATAGATAAAATGGGAAGGTATAGTTTTGAAAATCAACCAAAAATCAGTTTATGGAATTTAGCAAGATTTGCCGAAACAATTCTTCATTTAGTCGATAGTAATGAGAAAAAATCAATAAAAATTGTCGAGGAGTTACTAAATGAATACAATAGCAAATTTATTTTTAATTGGAATATTATGATGAGTAAAAAATTAAATTTAGATTTAAACAATGATAATACAAAAATTATTAAGGATTTTTTAGATATAATGCATATACACAAACTTGATTACACGAATACATTTATAAACTTAGAGAATAATAATCTAGATAAAAATATATTTAAAGACTGGTATATAAAATATAATAATCTTAAAAATAAAAAATTTGATAAAATTAACCCAATAGTTATTCCAAGAAATCATTTAATAGAACAAATAATTAATGAATCGCATAGTGGAAATTTTGAGTCACTATATGAATATGAAAAAATACTTAAAAATCCTTATAATAGAAATATAAAAAATAAATTTACAAATCCACCTACTGATAACGAAAAAATTTATGAAACATTTTGTGGTACTTGATACTATTTTATAGCTCCTTCAGTAAGACCAGATACAAAGTATTTTCCAATAAAAATAAATAGTAAAATAACAGGTAAACTTGCCAATACTGCTCCAGATAGTAAAAAACCCCAATCTATTTGATATTGGCCGACAATTGAGGCTAGACCAACAGGTAAAGTTTTTAAATTATCTCCACTTATCAATATTGAAGCAAAAAGATATTCAGTCCAAGAAATAATGAAACAAAAAATTGAAACACTTGCTATGCCTGGTGCAGCTAAAGGAACAACAATTCTAGATATCACAACATATCTTGATGCACCATCAATATATGCTGCTTCCTCAATTTCATTTGGAATTAATTTAAAAAAAGCCTTTAACATCCATACTGCAAACGGAGTTGCAAATAAAACATTAACAATGATCAATGCAAAATAACTATTAAGTATATTTATTTTTGCAAATAGTAAGTAAATTGGGACTAATAAAATTACACCTGGAAAAGCATATGTAACAAGTAGTGAATACTCTACAAATTTATTTCCATAAAATTTAAGCTTATGCAAACCATACGCTGCAGAAAGAGATAAAATAATTGAAATTATCATAGAGGATAAAGATACAATTAAGCTATTCTTCAAATATATAAAAAAATCAGAGCTAAATAAAATTTTATTATAATGTTCTAATGTAAAAGATCTCGGTATAATAGTTGTTGAAGTCGCAATAATTTCTTCAGGACTCTTAAATGAAGATGTTATTATCCAAAAAAAAGGAAAGAAAAATATCAATATTATTAATAATACCGAAATGGTTAAAAAGATAAATTTTATGTTATTTTCTTTAATCATCCTCTTTTGGCGCCATAGATTTAATAAAAATTATAGAAAATAATAATAGTAAAAAACTTGTAATTATTGATAATGTTGCCGCTTGACTAATTCTAAACTTTGTAAAGGCAGTTTCATAAATTAGTAATGGCAAAGTTGTTGTTGCACTAGATGGGCCTCCTTTCGTAATTAACCAAATTATATCAAAAATATTAAAAGATAGTAATGTGCCAACTAGACCTAACACAAAAAGAACACTTTTAAGATTTGGAAATGTTATAAAAAAGAATTGTTGAACAAAATTTGCTCCATCTACTTTTGATGCATCATACATTTCTCTATTTATAGAATTAAGACCAGAAAGAATAATTAATGCTAAAAATGGGCTCCACCTCCATGAATTTATAAGAACTAAACTTATAAATGCTTTATTGGGAGAGCTAAAGAAGCCAGTAGCTTCATCTAATATTTTTAAATCAATTAAAATTGAATTTATTACCCCACTACTACTACTTAACATTAGTTTCCAGATTACAACTACAACAACTGTTGGGATTATAAATGATAATATAATCCAGTTAGCCATTATTTTTTTACCAGGAAATTTATAATTAATAGTTAATGCAATGGTAAAAGCAAAAAAAGTTTGACAAATTGCATTACCAATAACCCAATATAAACTGTTTAATGAAGCAGTTATAAATTTAGATTTTCCAAATAATTTGATATAATTATCAAAACCTACATATTTACCTGTTGTTCCTATTATCTTTATATTGAATAAACTTAATTCAAAAGCAATATAAATTGGGACCAAGATTACAAGAGATATCCAAATAACTAATGGTGATACAAATAACCAGCCTTCTATATTATTTTTTTTCACAGAAATAACAGCACCTCTAAATGAGGTGCTGAAATGATTGTTTAATTATTCGATAGCTTCAGTCATTATTTCCATACCTTCACTAACTGCATCTTTAGGAGTTTTCCCATCTATTAATGTAAGCTGAAGAGTTTGGGCTAATAAATTTTGAGCTGATATAGATGATATACTTGTAAAAGTATTACCATTAGTAAATCCAAATAGACTTCCTCTTGTTGAGTTATCTAACATTGTTTCTACTTGTGATTTATATTTTACAACAACAGGATCATCCCAATATGTAGAATCTTTACTACCAGCTTCAGTAATAGGTAAGAATAAACCTGGTTCCATGTTAATGAATCTACCATAATTACCAGGCTCCATTAAAAAGCTAAGAAACTTTTTAGATGCTTCCATTTTTGCTTCATCATCCGTCATTATCATTGCTGAATTAACATATGAAACTGTACCAGCCCTATGTGCTTTACCATTAGCATGAGGTATTTGAATTACGCCTAAGTCACTAGCATCTCCACCTGCTTGTGAATCGTAAGTTGATATAACTGTGAACTGCAATATCATTGCACAACCTTTACTTGCGAAACAGGCTTCAGCTTCACCCCAGGTCCAGTTTGCTGCATCAGGTGCGGAATATTGATATAATTCTTTATAAACATCATAAGCAGCTACAGTTTCTGGATTATCGAATCTTAAAGAACCGTCTGAATTGTAAATTTCTTGAGCACCAGAATTAACCATAAAACTATAAATTGTCTGATCTGTATATAACTGCTTATTTCCTGGTAGCCCTATTCCATAAACGCCATCTTTAGTAAGAGCTTTTGCAGCTTTTTTTAAATCTGACCAAGTTTTTGGAGGCTCAATTCCCGCAGCTTCAAAATCACTTTTTCTATACCATAATGATAAACCCATATTCCATAATGGCACTGCCCATGTATGACCATTATAAGTGTATTGATCTAATGCTTTTTGGTAAAAACCGTATTTTGAATCTAGTTCAGCTACAAAATCTTCCACAGGTTGTGCAGCTCCCATTTCAGCTAATATTGGAGTAAAATCAGGAATTCCAACTAAGATTTCTGGCGCAGTTCCAGCTGCTACTGATGCTGGAGCTTTAGCATAAATTTCACCCCAGTTTTGAACTTCTTGCGTTACATTTATATCTGGGTTAGCGTTATTGAACTCGTCTATTAAAGTTTGTATTCTATCAACTCGATGTGGAACACCTTCCATATGCCAAAAAGTAACATTTGTAACTGCAGAAGCATTAAATGAAAATAATATTGTAATAATAAATAGTATAAATTTATTCATTTTTAATTCTCCAAGTAAATTATATTAATAGTTTAGATTAATATTAATTACCATAATGTTGCAAGACAAAGTGTTAATGAATTTACCATATTTTATCAAGGGATTCTCTTAATTTTTTGTATTTATTATATTTCAAATTTAAATATTGTGAATGTTTTTTCATTGGATAATAAATTTTATTAATTTTAATATTTTTTTTTATTATTGAACTAATATTTTGTTTACTTACATAACTTGAAATAAGATAACTTATTCCCAGTGATCCTAATTCTGAACTTGATAATGTTTTAATTTTAATTTTTAAAATATTGGAAATCAGTTGTGGCAAAATAAGACTATTAGAAGCTCCTCCTGATAAAAAAAGAACATCATTTTTTTTAATTTTGTTTCCAAAACAATCTTGTATTGATAAAGCAATACCTTCGTAGCAAGAGGTTAATATATCAAATTTATTATGATGAGGCAAAAGACCAAATATTTCTGCTTTTGATTTTAAATTAACAAATGGTGATATTGAACCTCCATAATTTAAGTAAGGTAGAAACATTAGAGAAGTTTCAGGATACTTTTTGTGGATATATTGTTTTTCAAAATTTTTAATAATTCTAATTTTATCTAAATATAATTTTGGATTATTGTAAAAATTTTTAATAACCCAATCAATATTTGTTGTTCCAGCTACATTAATCATAGTTTGTAACCATGTATTATTTAGAGAAGAAAAAAATAAACCCGATTTAGTATTTGGTATTTTGGGATTATTTTTTATAATAATATTATGACAAGTTGTACCAATGATACTAATTTTTTGACTATTGTTTATACCTCCAGAACCTAAAGTTGTAGCAATTACATCACCACAACCAATTATTACTGGTGTATCCTCTTTTAATAATGTTTGTTTAGACGAAATTTTTGTAATGAACCCACCTAATTCATTTGATTTTTTAATCATTGGAAATAATTTTTGGTATTTGTGATTTAATTTAAATATATTGAAAATTTTCAAAGATAATTTTTTGTTTTTAATATCTCCAGGATAAACAGATGCTTCAGTTTCATCAATAAAGATTTTATTTGTTAGGTTAAATCTAATCCAATCTTTACAATTTAAAATATATTTAATTTTCTTTAATCTCTTTTTATCATAGAGAGTTAACCATTTAAGAATTGGAATAGTACAGCCGTATTGCGTAATAGATCCTGTAATTTTGTATATCTTATCAAAAATTTTTTCATCTTTAAAAATTTTTGAACTCCTAGTATCATTCCATAATATAGCATTGCCTACAGGATTGAAATTTTTGTCAATAGGCCAAAGTCCGACCATATTCCCTGTTATACCTACTCCAATAATATTTTTAGGATCTATATTAGAATTTCTAATTGTAGATTTGATACATTTAGCTGTTAAACTCCAAAAATTTTTCATATCTAATTCTGATTTACCAAAATTATCAATAATAACTGGATTATTTATTTTATTTGAAAATACTTGTTTAAAATTATTATTAAAAATTACAGTTTTAATAACTGAGGTACCTGCATCTATTGAAAGATAGTATTTCAAATTAATTTTTTAATTTATTTTTAGCAAATACATCCACTAAATAAACTAAAATAATGTGATGGGACATTTCAACAAAATTATACTGATTACTTTTAATATGAAAATTTATTTTACCTAGTTTTGATAAAGGATTATTTTTATTGAAACCACTTAATGTAATTAAATCAATAGAATTTTTTTTACAATATTTAGCAGCATTAACTATATTTTTTGAAGTACCACTACTACTTATTAAAATAATCATATCATTTTTTTGAAGATATGCTTTAATTGCTTCTTTAACCCAATTTTCATAACCGTAATCATTAGCAAAACATGTAATTAGATTTGAATTATTAAAAGTTGATGATTGAATTCTCGCAACTTTAGCAAAATCAACGCTTACGTGGCTTGCAATTGATGCACTTCCACCATTTCCAACAATATAAACTTTGCCTTTTCTTTTTTTTGTCTGACTAATTAAATCAATACTTTTGTTGATTAAATCTTCGTGAACATTAAACAGTAAGGTGTTTATTGAGTTTATATAATTTTTAAATTTGTTATTATTTTTCATCTATAATTCATTAATAATAGTTAATTAAATCGATATCAAACCATAAATTAAAATTTAATATTTTTAATATTTAAATTGTGTTCTGCATTTACATATCTAATTGTTTTTGTTTTTGAACGCATAACAACAGAATTAGTTCTGGCAGTATTATTTTTAAAATTAACACCTTTTAAAAGTGTGCCATCAGTAACTCCGGTTGCTGAAAACATTACATCACCTTTAACAAGATCTGACATAGTATAGATTGTATTTCTATCTGATATACCCATATCGTTAGCTCTTTCAAAAGTATAATTATCTTCAAATATTAGCTTAGTGTACATTTTACCTCCAATGCATGATAATGCTGCTGCTGCTAATACACCTTCTGGTGAACCACCTATACCCATATAAATATTAATTCCACTATCTTCAATTGAAGTTGCAATAATAGCACTCACATCGCCATCAGGTATTAATTTAATTCTTGAGCCTGTAGACCTAACTTGTCTAATTAAGTCATTATGTCTTGGTCTATCTAATATACATACACAAACATTTTCTGTTTTTATTCCAGAAAAATTTGAAAATTTTTTTATAATATTAATTGGGTTGTCTTCTGGGTCTATCTCTAAATCCTTATATTTATCTCCATAAGCAATTTTTGACATGTATATATCTGGAGAATGTAAGAAACTTCCCTCCTCACCCATTGCCAAAACAGATAATGCATTTTCACCACCCTTTGCGGTAATTGTTGTTCCCTCAAGAGGATCAAGAGCTATGTCAACTTTAGTGCCTCCTTTACCAACTTTTTCGCCAATATATAACATTGGAGCCTTATCTCTTTCACCTTCTCCAATAACTATTCTGCCAGATATTGGCATATTATTTAGAAAGCTTCTCATAGCATTAACAGCAGATTGATCTGCAATAGTTTCATCACCTCTTCCCATATGTATGGAACTTGCTAAGGCTGCAACCTCTGTTATACGAACAGCCTCTAATGCTAAATTTCTATCTAAAAAATTAGATTTCATTAAGTTGATCTATTTTTGAAGCTAGAATAAAGTCATTGATTGATAAGCCTTTTATTGCGTGTGTATGTAACATAATTAAAGAATAACCCCATCCAATTGAAATATCTGGATGATGACCTTCTTTGTCAGCTAATTCACCTACTTGATTAGTAAATTTAAGAGCTTTGTTAAAGTTGCTAAATTTAAATTTTTTAAATATCATTTCTTGATTATCATTTACTGACCATTCATTAAGTTGCGAGAGGTATTTACTAATTTCTTTAAAATTAAGTTTAGGAGTATTGCCACTGCATGGCTCGCATTTGCCTTTTGATAAAAGATTATTCATAAAATTTTGCACCTTGTTGATTTAATTCAATAGAGTATAAGCTAGTTGTAGCAGTAACATATAAAATATTTCCATCTTTACCACCAAATTCAAGATTTGAAACAAGTTCTGGCACTACAAGCTGACCTATTAGTTCATTTTGAGTGTTGAAACATTTTATTGCTTTACCAGCACTTGTCCAAATGTTTCCATCTTTATCACATCTGAAACCATCAGAAAAAAATGGTTTAAAATCATAAATTAATTTTCTATTAGTGGGCCGCCCTTCAATTAAATCATATACATATAAATGTTTTAAATCTTTACCTGTATCAGAAACATAAAGTTTACATTCATCTGGTGATAAGGTAATACCATTTGGTCGAACTAAGTCATCTATAACTACTTTTAATTTATTAGTGGCAGGATCAAATGAAAAAACGTAACATCCATTATATTCTTGTTTTCCAATATAGCCTTCATAATCAGATAAAATTCCATATGGTGGATCTGTAAACCAAATTGTACCATCAGATTTAACAAATATATCATTAGGAGAATTAAATTTTTTACCATTAAAACTATCAACTAAAATTGAAACTTCTAATTTATCATTTGTTTTATAAATGCATCTTCCCCCATGTGAGCATGAAATAACATTTTCTTCATTGTCGATAGTATTGCCATTGCAATAATTTGAGGGATTTCTATATTCACTAACTTTATTTTTATATAACTTAAGCATTCTATTATTTGGTATATCACTCCAAACTAATGTATCAAGATGTGGAATATATGCAGGACCTTCTGCCCATAGTGTGCCAGTAAAAACTTTATTAAATTTTATTTGTTTAATATATTGATTAAATTGATGAGAATTTTCAACTGGATCATTTTCTTTTTTTTTATATGAATAGCTGGGGTTTCTTGGATCTAAATTAGCTGGTAATAAATTTTTTTTTGTCATAAGGTTAAACTTCTACTCCCTTTTTCTTTTTTTGTTTATCAATTAATACCTTGGGAAAGTTTTTTGCTCTTAGTATAATTTTTGAATCTTTTTCAATTAATTTTATGATGCTAGTACTAAAAGATCTTTTACCTAATTTTTTTAAACCTAAATTAAATTTTTTATTTAAATAATCTCCAAGTTCTAATTTAATATTCTTACCAAGTTTATTAAAAAGATTAATATCTTTATTTACTAGATCCATTGTAAAACCAACATTATAGCTTCCGCTAAGAATAACCTGTGTTTCTGTTTCATTCACAAAACTATTACCAGAACTAATCTTTATAGCTTTATAAGCTAAACCTAGATCTATTTTATTTTTTTTTGCTACAGTAAGTGCTTCACCTATTCCTATTAAGTTTAATGAAGCTAAATAATTACTAATTACTTTTAAAATAGAAGCATTTCCAATTTTACCACAGTACAATATCTGATGACCGAGAATAGATAAAATTGAAAAATATTTCTTAAATGTAGATTTTTTTCCAGAAACAAGAATAGATATATTGCCAGATTTGGCCCTATGTTCTCCGCCAGTAATTGGACATTCTAATACTTCGGCACCTTTTGAATTTACTATATTTGACAATCTAATCATTTCATTCTTATCTGTAGTGCTCATCTCAATCCAAAGTTGTCTTTTTGTCAAATACTTAGAAATATTTTCAATTACTTTTTTTACTGATTTAGGTGTGGGCAAACACGTAATTATTATTTTACTATTTTTAGATAATTCTTCTAAATTTTTACAAGGTTTATTTTTAAGATTTATTAATTTAGAATAAGATTTAATATCTTTATCAAAAACAAATATATTATTTCTTGATTTTAGTAAATTATTTGCAAGATTTGATCCTACATTTCCAATACCTATAATACCTACTGATGTTGTTTTCATAAATCAAAGATCATTCCATCATATCCTGGTACTACATTTAAAGGACATTTGTCTATTAATTGCTTTTGATCAAGTAAAGCTGTCATATGTGTAAAGATGGTTTTTTTTGGTTTAATATATGATATGAATTCCTTTATTTGTTCAAATCCAGCGTGAGCTGGATGAGGATCCTCTCTTAACAATCCTACTATCCATAAATCCAAATTTTTTAATTTATCTAAATCTCCATCATAAAATTTTTTTACATCTGTGGAATATGCAAAATTTCCAATTCTGTAGGTTTGAGCATCTATTGATCCATGATTATGCGGAAAAGATTGTATATTTGTATTTTTAAATTTTAAATTATTTTCTAATTTTCTAATTTCCATAAATGGCAAATAATCTTTTTCTCCTTTAAAGATATATTTGTATGTTGTTTCCATTTCTGTAATCATTTCTTTAGGCATATATGCAGGAATTATTTTACTATTAATTAAAGACATTGCTCTCATATCTGGAAGCCCTGCAGTATGATCAGAGTGTATATGAGTATAAAGAACTACATCAATATTAGTACATTTAGCATTATAGAGTTGTTGTCTAAGATCTGGGCTAGTATCAATAAGAATATTTAGATTATTAATTTCAATAAGTACTGATGATCTTGTTCTAAAATTTTTTTTATTATTTATATCAATATTACCATGTCTGTTCCATGCTAATGGAGACCCAAAAGAACCTCCACAACCTAAAAGTGTAATTTTCATCTAAGTTCATTATCTCTTTTAGCTTTAGTAAACAAATTAAAAAAATTATTATCAGTTATTTTTTCAAATTCTTCTAAGGATAATTCATAAAAATTTGCTAAATAATGAGCTATAAATTTTACAAAAGATGGTTCATTTAATTTTCCCCTCATTGGTTCAGGTGCCAAGAAAGGGCTGTCAGTTTCTATAAGTATAGATTTCAAAGGCACATTTTTAACAACTTGCCTTAGATTTGATGCATTTTTGAAAGTGATAATACCTGAAATTGAGATATAATAATTATTTTCTAAACAAAAATCTAGCAATACATTTGAGCCAGTAAAACAGTGAAATACGAGTTTAAGATTATTCGATTTATAATTTTTTAAGATATCTATAATTTCCTTTTCAGAACTTCTTTGATGTATAATGATTGGTAATGAATGCTTTATTGAAGCTTCAATATGAGTCTCAAATACTTGAATTTGCTCTTTGAGATAATTATCATTGTGATACAAATCAATACCAGTCTCACCTATACCTATTACTTTTTCATTTTTACAAAATTTATCAAATTTTATTTGTTCAATTTGATTTAATTTATTAACATTACTTGGATGAAGACCGTATGATAAATAAATAGAATTGTAGTTTTTTATTAAATTTAAATGTTCTTCGAAATCTTCTGGATCAGTATTAATTGATAAAATTGAAGTTATATTATTTTTTCTAGCATTAATAATTATGTTCTCAATGTTTTTAGATAATTTTCTAAAATTTAAATGACAGTGAGAATCAATCATTCAATATTCTTGGGAATATTGGTTCTGAATTATTAATTTTAATATTATGTTTTATGAGTGTTGCGAAATTATCGAATTTATAATTATCTATATTATAATTAAAAATATTAAGAATTTTTTTAGAACTTGTTGGTATTATTGGGTAGAGCATTATTGATGATTTGATAATTATATTTGTTATTACAAATAAAACCTCCTCCATTCTAATTTTGTTAGTTTTTTTTAGTAACCATGGCGCCTGATTATCTACGTATGCATTACCAGCAGATATTAATTCAAGAACTGATTTAATAGCTCTATCAATCTGTTGGTTATTCATAAAGTTACAGTATTCATCATATTTGTTTTGAAGAAGATTTATTAAAGCCTTGTCAACTTTATTTAAGTTTTCTGAAGGTTTAAGCAAAGAGTTATTATTTTTTATAACAAATGATGAAATCCTTTGTACTAAATTACCAAAATTATTAGATAAATCTGCATTAATTCTATTCGCAATAGTTTTTTTTGAAAAATCTCCATCATTTCCAAATGGTACTTCTCTAAATAAAAAAAATCTTATTTGATCCAAGCCATATTCATTGATAATATTATATGGGTCAATAACATTACCAACAGATTTTGAAATTTTTTGACCTTCATTAGTCCACCAACCATGAGCAAATATACGTTTTGGTGGTTCAATTCCTGCTGCCATTAAAAAAGCAGGCCAATATACTGCATGAAATCTCAGTATGTCTTTTCCCACAATATGAGTTGCTGGCCAATATTTATTATATTTTTTATTATTTATATCTGGATAGCCAATTGCCGTTAAATAATTACATAGAGCATCAATCCAGACATACATAACGTGTTTTGAATTATTTGGTACTGGCACCCCCCAATTGAATGTTGTTCTTGAAATTGATAAATCTTTCAAACCACCTTTAATAAATTGCAATACTTCATTATACCTAGTTTTTGGTAGAATGGAATTTTGATTATTTTCATAATACTCAATCAATTTATCTTCCCATTCAGAGAGTTTAAAAAAATAACTTTCCTCTTTTACCCATTCAACGGGTGAACCATTATTAGTAAAATATTTGCCATCAATTTTTTTTAATTCACTCTCTAAATAATAAGCTTCATCTCTTATTGAATACCACCCTTCATAATTTGAGAGATAAATTTGATTATTTTTTTCTAATTGCTTCCATAATGCTTGTGATGATTTGATGTGTCTATCTTCAGTCGTTCTAATAAAATCATCAATTTCACAACCCAAAAAAGGTATTAAATTGATAAAATTAACTGAGAGTTTATCAACAAATTCTTTAGGATTTAAATTTAATTTTATTGCGGCTTTTTCAACTTTTTGTCCATGCTCGTCTGTACCAGTTAAGAAAAACACATCTTTACCTAGCAATTTATTATACCTTGCTATTATATCACAAGCTATGGTTGTATAAGCATGACCAATATGAGGAACATCATTTGTATAATAAATAGGTGTAGTAATGTAAAAAGACATATTAAATATTCAAGAATTTTAAAATAAACATTTTTTTATCTAAATTATAAGTAAATAAATCATTTTCATTTTTAGATAAATAATTAAATCTATCAATAATATTCTTTTTTGTAACACTATTTGAATAATTTTTTAATAATTCGAATTTATTTGATAAATAAACATTTTTGTTAATATCATTATTTTTTAATTTATTTAGAAAAACTAATATCGATTTAAGCAAAGATATATATAATTTAAATTCATCGTTATTAAATTTTGATAATATGCTAGCAAGATCAGTATTTTCTTTACTAAAGCTTTTTAAGCACATAGATTGAATTGTTGTATCAAAGCAATCAATTATATTACTATTAAACAAGGTAATTGCGTCACCAGGAGATCCAAATGTTAAATCATAATAAAATTTAATTTCTTCATCATTCAAATTTAGTGCTTTATCCAATAATATTTCTTTGAAGTCTACAAATTCATGTTTATTAAATTTAATCTTTAAACATCGTGATCTAATTGTTGGTATTAATGAAGATATTTGATGAGAAATCAAAAATATTAAAGTGTTTTTTTTAGGCTCTTCAAGAATTTTCAAAAAACTATTCGCAGCATTTATGTTTAAATCATCTGCACTATCAATAATTAGGATTTTTTTTATTTTTTTTACTGAAGAACTTTCATTTAAAAATTTTTTTGTTTGTCTAATTTGATCAATAGTAATATGTGATTTTAATTTTTTTGTTTTTTGATCTGTAACTTTCTCTAAAATTTTTATATTGGGATGAGTGTTATTTTTAAATAAGTTTAAATGATGTAAATAACTATTTTCATCAAAAATTTTTATCAGTAAATCATTAATAAATTTATTTATAAATGTTCTTTTGCCAATACCTTTTGGACCATATATTAAAACAGATGAATGTAGATTATTTGAAATATAATTATTTAATATAATTTCATTTTGTTTTTTAAAACCAATTAAATTAAACATTATATTTTAAGTAATTCTATAATATTATTATGTATTTTATTTTTACTCAAAGATGCATCAATATTAATATATCTTTTATTATTTGAAATTTTTTTATATCCATTAATTACTGCTTTATGAAAATTAATATCTATTTTATCATATTTATTTTTAAATTTTCTTTTTTTTAACCTTCTAATAATCTCTTCAAAATTAAGATTAAAAATAAAAGTATAGTCAGGGTAGAAATTATTTAATATGTCTTTATGTAGTTTTATAGCTTTTTCAATTCCAAAATTATTAACATATCCTTGATAAACAAAAGTTGAATCTGCATATCTATCACTAACAACAATTTTACCTTTTTGTAAATTTGGCTTTATAACATTATTTATATGGTTATTCCTACCAGCCATTAATAAAAGTATTTCTTCAATATTGCTAATTTCTGATTTTCTACTTAATATTAATTTTCTTAATTTTTCTGCTAATTTTGTTCCACCTGGTTCTCTAGTAATCAAGAAAGGTATTTTTTTTCTCGTAAAATATTTTTTTAAAAGTAAGATTTGTGATGATTTACCACTAGCTTCTGGACCTTCAAAGGAAATAAATAAACCTTTATTATTTTTCATTTAAACTTGAACCAAACATAAGATAATTTGCAGCAGCAATAATTTTCAAAAAAGGATTAACTTTTGAAATACTTTTTTCAGCAACAAGTGGAATTATAATTTTTGGCCTTCCTTCAATTTCAATATGTAATTTACCATATTCTTTATCCTTAATTATTGGAGCAGCAATTGGTTTTGTGAATTCAATTTTACTTTTCATTAATTGAATCTGATCAAATGAAAGTGTTGATAATATTTTTTCTGAACTAATTAATTTTACTCTTTTTTCTACACCTAGCCATACATCTACTTCTTTAACAATTTGATTTTTATCAACTAAAATTTTCTGTGATGTTTGATTAAATGCCCAATTTATTAAATTTGCTGATTCATTTAATCTGGATCGCGAACTATTAGTTCCATTAATTACTACAGTAATTCTTCGATTGTTTCTTTTTGCTGTTGCAGCTATTCCCCATCCAGATTTTTTGGTAAAACCTGTCTTCAATCCATCAGAACCATCGACTTGATTTAATAGTTTATTTCTATTAGGTTGGCTAATATCATTATATGTAAATTCCTTCATTTCAAAATATGTATAAAGATCTGGAAAGTTTCTAACCATGCTATTAGATAATATTGCCAAATCATATACACTAGAATAATGATTTTCATCTGGCCATCCAGATGAGTTAACAAAGTTGGTATTTTTCATACCTAGCCGGTTAGCATAAACGTTCATTAATTTAGCAAAATCGTCTTCAGTACCTGCTAGACATTCGGCTAGGGCAATTGATGCATCATTACCAGATTGAACAATTATACCTTTTAAAAGCTCGTCAACAGATACTTGGTCATCTATCTCCAAAAAAGTTCTTGATCCGCCCATTTTATAAGCTTTGGCAGAAACTCTACATTTGTTAGTAATAGAAAAGTTTGTATTTTTAATTCTGTCAAAAGCAATATAGACCGTCATAATTTTAGTCATTGAAGCAGGTATTACTCTTTGATTTGAATTTTTATCAAAAAGTATTTCATTAGTATCAAAATCTATGACAACTGCCTGTTTTGCCTTCGTATCAATTGTTTGTGCTTGAAAACTTATAAATATTAAAAGAATTATTAAAATTAATTTGTTCATAAATATTTGTAAACTTAAAATAAGACCTTTCTATGATTAATATAAAATAATTTTTGTTTCTTTATAACCTTTTGAAATAAAGTATGATACCAATTTATTTATATCTATTTTATCAATTGGTCCCAATATAATATCATAGCTATTACCATTATTTTCAGTAGTATATTTTATATTAATTGGTAATTTTTCAGTAATAGATTCTATCGCAGAATAATTTTCAAAGTTAAAA
Organism: uncultured Alphaproteobacteria bacterium; assembly: GCA_902630465.1. Lineage (GTDB taxonomy): Bacteria > Pseudomonadota > Alphaproteobacteria > HIMB59 > CACPNW01. The sequence continues at coordinate 43,592 of CACOVJ010000002.1, forward strand.
ACTTTTAAGTGTAATTTAAATTCACTAACTTCTTCTGCAGATAATTCAATTGGATCTAAGTAATTTGAATTTTTGTTATTTTTAGTACCTTCATTATCAATATCTGATATTGATACAATTTCTGTGGGTGCAGAAGAAATTGTCTTATCAAATTCTGGCTCATTTAAGCTTATTGAAACATTTTTCCATTGTTTGCTAGCATCAGATAAAATATCAACCCTTACTGTAGCTACTTTATCTTTAAAAAAACCAAGGAGTTGTGCAACTTTTCTTGAAACCTGAATTAATGATGTATTATCTTGGTGACGATCAATAATTTTAATGTTTATTGAAAGTCCATTATCTAAATTTGTAATTTTTACCATGCTTGGAAGAGGCAAGGTTTTGTGTCTTCCTAATAGTTCTGTGACTTTATTAATATCATTATTGATTGTTTTAATATTATGCAGTTCTTTTCCATAAAATGTAGAAATTCCAATTTCTGAATAATTATAATTTTCTTCAGGAATATATTTAACACCATTAATATAATACGGCTCTCCAATAAAATAAAAAATTCTTTCACTCTTTTTTGATTGCTCTATATTTTCTGAATTTTGTTTTTCAGGTTTTATTATGATTTCTTTAATATTATGTTCTTCAGTATTAACTTTAGAAATAATTTCATTTTTTTGTAGTGTTTTACAAGAAAAAAGAGATAAAATTATAAGTATGTTAATTAGATATTTTATCACTTAATAATCCAACAGAAACAGCATAGTAAGATGAGCAGTTATAGTATAATATATTCTTGTAATTAGGATATACAATAAACATCCTTCCCTTTAATCCATCAGGTGCAACTAATCTAGCTTCTAAGTCATTCCTCATAGGTAAAGGTTCTCCATTAATTTTTGCAAAACCTAACTTACTCCATTCATTTAGTGTTAAGGGTTTTGATCTTCTTTTAACAGCTCCACATCCTTTTGGATTATTTTGTTCCAATGATTTATAAATTTTTGATATATTTTTAGGAGGTAAAACTTCTCTGCCCCAAGTACTATCTATATGCCATGGGTTATTATCAAGTGATGTCAAATAATTTGCTGTACTAGCTAATGCATCAGCATAACTATTCCAAATATCAATACCATCACCATCCCAATCATAAGCAGTTTCTAAAAACGTTGTAGGTATCATTTGGGTCATGCCCACTGCACCACCCCAACTTCCTTTTAATTCTCCATCAGGAACAAGTTTTTTATCTAGGATTTCAAGAGCTGCAAATAATTGTTTCTTATAAAAATCACTTCGTCTTCTGTCAAAAGCTAAGGTTGTAATAGCCTTGATAGTATCTACTTTACCCTGGTTTCGTCCATAAAAACTCTCCATTCCCAATACAGCAACAATAAAACGGGGTTGGATACTAAAATGCTCAGAAATTTCATTTAAAATATCTTTATGTTCTAATAAAAAATTTCTTCCTGCAATGATCCTAGATTTGTCAACACGATAATATAAATATTCATTAAGTGTAATAGTTGTTTCTGGTTGACATCTGTCACGTAAAATAATTTTCTCCTGTGGTTTAACATCAGATAAATAGAGATTAATAGTTTTTTCACTTATATTTTTATCTTTAGCTTCTTTACGAACATCTGCTAACCAATCTTTCCATTGATTAACTGTTGGCATTTTTGGTTTTTCACAAGCTTTTATAGTTAAGGAAGAAAATAGAATTAAAATAAAAAAAAATTTGTAAAACACAAATAATAAATATCAAATTTTTATAATTTGTATATTTTTTTATATATATAAATTATATAATATTTATTCTAATCTAGGTCATAAAGATCTTTATAATTTCCTTTTAGAGATATATCTTGATCTTCTTTAATTAATAAATAGCTACCTATCGCCAATATATCTAACCCAGTCCCCATAAAGCAATTAAAAGCATCAGTAGGTGTACAAACAATTGGCTCACCTCTCACATTAAAGGAAGTATTAACTATAATTGGACATCCTGTTTTCTCTTTAAACTTTGAAATAAGATCATAATATAAGGGATTTGTGTCTTTATGAACTGTCTGAACTCGTGCAGAATAATCAACGTGAGTTATTGCTGGCACAACTGAACGAGGTGTGTTCAATTTTTCAATACCAAATAAATTTTCATTTTCTTTATTTATATTTATTCTTTTTTCTAAACTTAGATCAGTAACTAATAACATATAGGGACTATCTATATTAATATTAAACCAATTATTTAAGTCTTCTCTTATTATGCTTGGTGCAAAAGGACGGAAACTTTCTCTATATTTAATTTTTAAGTTTAAAATTTTTTGCATTTTCGATGAACGAGGATCAGCTATAATACTTCTGCCACCTAAAGCTCTTGGACCAAATTCCATTCGACCTTGCATCCATCCTATAGCTTTTTCCTCTAACAATGCTTTTGTAACTTTTTCAAGAAAATCTTGATTATTATATTTAAAGAATTTAGCACCACATTTATTTAATTCAGATTCAATTTCATTATCATTAAAGGATGGGCCAAGGAATGAGCCCTGCATATCATCTCTTTTAGATGATGATATAGTTCGTTCATTATTATAATGAATGTACCAAGCTGATAATGCAGCCCCTAATGCCGCTCCTGCATCTCCTGCTGCTGGTTGAATCCATATATTTTTAAAAATTTTTTCTTTCATCAGAACACCGTTTGCAACACAATTAAGTGCTACACCTCCAGCTAGGCATAGATTTTCCTCCCCAGTTTCTATATTTATAGATTTAGCAATTTTTAGGATTATCTCTTCTGTTACTTTTTGAATAGATGCAGCTAAATCCATATGTTTTTGGTTAAGTGCACTTTCAAATTTACGAGGAGGTCCACCAAATAATAAATTAAAATTATTATTAGTCATTTTTAATCCAGTAGCAAAATCAAAATATTTAATATTTAATTGAAAGCTTCCATCTTCAGCAATTTGTATAAGTTTTTTTTTTATTAAATTAGCATAAATTGGTTTGCCATATGGTGCTAAGCCCATAACTTTATATTCTCCAGAGTTAACTTTAAATCCAAGATAATAAGTAAATGCTGAATATAATAAACCTACTGAATGTGGAAAATGTATTTCTTTTATAATCTTTAAATTATTTTTATTACCAATTGAAATTGACATAGTAGTCCATTCACCAACGCCATCTAAAGTAAGAACTGCAGCTTTTTCAAAAGGTGATGGATAAAATGCGCTAGCAGCATGCGATATATGATGTTCGGAAAACAATAATTTTGAGTGCCAATTAATATTTTTACCAAGAGTTTTATTTAGATTATTAATTAAAAGAGATTTTTGGAAAAGTTTATTTTTTATCCATATCGGCATTGCTTTAATAAAACTAAAAAAACCTTTAGGTGCGAATGCCAAATAAGTTTCTAGTAGCCTTTCAAATTTTAGAAAAGGTTTTTCATAAAAAATTACACTTTTAATATTGATTGGATTTATATTGGCCTCTTTTAAACAATAAGCAATTGATTGATGTGGAAATCCTGAGTCATGTTTCTTTCTTGTAAATCTCTCTTCTTGAGCTGCGGCTATGATTTTACTATTATAAATTATACAAGCTGCACTATCATGATAGAAAGCGGAAATACCTAAAATATACATATAATTTTAAAATTAGAAAACAGTATAAATAAAAGGTGCTACAACAGAACCTTGTGATAATATTAATAAACCACCTAAAATAATCATAATAATAATTATAGGAGCTAACCATAATTTCTTACGTGAAATAAGAAACATTAATATCTCTTTTAAAAACGATATCATTGTTTCAATTTTTAAAATTGATTTTCAAAAGATTCATAACGATTGTTTTTATATATTTTTTCTTTCCAATAAGTTTTTCTTTTGATATTCTTTAGTTGAAGTTCATCACGTCCAATTATTTTCATAAATAGACCAATTGGTGTAAAAATTGTAAAGAAAATTAAACCATAAACAATAGGGCTAATAAATATGCTGAGAATAAAACCGAATCTCATCCATAATTTATTTAAAGGCAGTAAAAGACTATCCTGAATTATTGTTATCGAAATAAAAATTACTGATAGAAATATAAAAAAATAAGCTAAATTATAATTATAATTATAATAAAAATAAAAACTAATTAATATAAAAACTAAAGAAAAAAATAATCCAAATTTGCGATTTGATGGTAATTTAATTTCAGAAAATTTCATAATTATCCTCTAATTTATTAATAATTAATAACATTATAAAATAAATTTATTTTAATGTATCACAATTAATATCCTTGATAATAGCATTATAAATATTTTCAGCAACTTTCTTTTGTCCTAACCCAGATAGATGAATATGATCAACAAAATCAATATCAGATGAATTTTTAAAAATATCAGATAAATCAAAAACCCAAGATTGATTAAAAAAATTATTATTTGATTTTACTCTTGTATAAAAATTATTAAAATTATTCCAAAATGAATTATTAAATATTTCATTGGGAATATTCAGATTAGTTGTATAAGTATTCTTTTTTCCATTTAAGGTATTTAATTCAGACACATGGCCATTTAAAGTATAGCCGAGATAAGGTTGTAAAAAATGAAAATATTTAACATTATTTTTTGATGAAATAATTTTTGATTGATTTTGAAAATAAAAATAATTTTTTGATAATCTTTTATCATCAATATCATAATTGCTATAGCCACCTCTGATCCAATATAAATTTGGTTGTAATGAATAAACAATTGTTGACAAAAATTGACCAGTAAATGTATAATTTAAAAGATTATGTGTTAGTTTTTGAATTAGTGTTTCATTTAATTTAAGAACAATTGAATACTCTTTTGAGGACCAATTATTTTTCCAGAAATAATTCTTAAAATTTTTATTTAAACTTAAATTTTCTGTTCCAATATAACTTAAAAAATCATTACCGCCTTGTAATGATATAATTAAATCTGGATTTTGATAATTTAATATTCTTAAAACTATATTAAAAAAATCATTTTTTGAATTGTATCCAGATATGCCTTCATTGAAAACATAGATATTTTTTGAGCACCTTTTTTTTAAAATTTGATCTAAATTATAGGGTATTGTCTCTTTTTCATTTTTTGCACCATCACCTTCAACAGTAGAGCCACCGATCATATAAATATGATATTCATTTTTATTTTTAGAATTTATAATTCTATTTTTTCCAAATCTATAATTTTGATTATATAGAACTGTATTTGGATCAGAATTATTAAATTCAGAATTAAAAAAAATATTATAATAATGTAATGGGAAAGAAATTATATCAGTTACAGAATTAAGATTATCCGCATATTTATTAAATGAAAAATTAGTATTTACATATGTATTAATTAAATTATTTATAAATAATCCAGTAAAAGAAAATATTTCAACTGCAAAAAAAAATAAAAATAATTTTAAAATAAATTTAATTTTTTTCATTAAAAGGACATTTTTAATTAATTTACAGACATTTTTTTATTTATAATACATTAAATACAAAAATTGTTTAATTTATATTTTATATATTATTTAGGGTGTAATTAACTTAGAACTGCCTTAAATATTTTACATTTTAATTTCATAGCAATAAAAGTCTTGGAAAAAAAACTAGGTAATATATAGGATTTTAAAATCGGAGAGATGGCTGAGCGGTTGAAAGCACTGGTCTTGAAAACCGTTTTTTTCATTACAGAAAACAATCAAAAATAATTCAGAGGAGAGAAAATAAAGCGAATTTTTTATAAAATTAATCACCCTACTCTGAAATAAATATCTTCATAAACCTCACCTTTTGGTTTTTTTAATTTGTATTGATTATTTTTTAGTTCATGGACGCAGTTATCTATAATACTTTTTGGGTGACTTAGAAACCATCTATTCTTAGCAACTGGTATAACTCTAGACATTTCTGGAGCAAAAAAAGTTCGTATATCGTATCCTCCCTCTAAAATAGTTTTGTAAAACTGACCGCTATTAGCAGTGAAATTTGAAGGTGTATAATAATCAAACTCATGCTTTGAGCTATCTTTTGGTTTAAATAGATTGGTTATAAGTTGATTATCTTTAACTATTTCAAATCCGTATAATTTTTGTTCAAATTGTTCATAATCTTGCTCTTCAGCGTTATTTAGAGAGACTACAACACTTCTCAATAAAACATGATGTTTCAACTCATAGTTTTCAATATTTGTAACAAATTCATATTTTATATTATGACCTGATGGTTCTACAATAATTAGTTGTGCACCGCATATAATTACATCTTCATCATCATCAAATTCAACTAAAGGATAATAGAGATAGGCTCTTTCAGTCCATTCTTCATAAGATTCAATCTCTTTGAATTCATTTTGTATATTTAGTTGATCAATTAACAGTTCTTTAGGAGATAAAACTCTAAATTTTTTAGGATATAAATCACTTTCATACCATTCTGTTGAAAAAGAAGTTGTGGCACCAAGAAGGAGTATAATAATGAAAAATAAGGTAATTATGAAAGTTACAATTCTTATTATTAGTGCCACAATTACAATTTAGTTTCAAATAATGAAAGATTCTTGTTTTAAATAAGGTTTGATTATGAAATTTTTAAAATATTATTTGTAATTAACCACTTTACTTTAATAAAAGATAAATATAAGATTATATTGTCTTAAACAGGATTGTTTTCGACGCTTAATAAAATGGTCGGATGACCAACACATTAAAAGGAGAAGTTATGTCATACAATGTATGGGAGCTACCTACTAAGGTAAAAAGAATGGCTCCAGATCCAAACCACAAACACGATTTAAATCAAATACACTTCTGGTGCTTTGTAAATATTTATGATCTTTGGGAAGCCACTAAAGCACAAGGATCACTACCATTTGATCCAAATCCAAGAGAACATGAAGACTCAACGGATTTAAATAGTACAGTTATGAAGGAGCAAAGAGAAACATTCTTTGATGATGAAACTCCATTTCATCAATGGAATCTTGGAGTAACAATTTTTGTTCGTGAAGCTGAAGAAGTTGAAAATCAAAGAGGTAAACTTAAACTCTATTTCGATAAGGGTGATGGTATATCAAATGGAGGAACTACTTATAGAAATCTCATGAAAACGATTGATGATACTATAAAAAAAGAGGGTAATAGAGATTCTATACCAAGAGACCAGCATTTATGGATTTCAGTTCGAACTAATATTCCAAAAACATGGAATGCTAGAATGGCTGAGGCACATAATAAAACTTCTAAAGTTTTAGAAACTGCTTTGCTTAATGCTGAAAATAAATTTTCTGACATTATAAAAGTTCTTAAAAATAAATCTTATTTTAATGAAATTATTTTTAAACAAAATGCACCAGGTAATATCGATATTAGCTTGATATTAAGAATAATGGAAGCTTTTGATGTTTCAAGATTTGCAAATGACAGCGATGTTCATCCGGTGCATGTTTATTCTGGAAGTGGTAGAGTTATTACTGCTTTTAAGAAAAGAGTAGATATTGGCAGAAAAGAAAATGAACCATTTCATCGAATGTTAGATATTCTTCCTGAATGTTTAGAGCTTTATGATATAATACGTTCATCATTCTTTGATTATCTTCCTTCAAGAGTGCAAAATAATCTTAACAAACATCCTTGGATAAAAGAAAAAAACACTCAGCTTTATTTTATAAATAAGGAAATTGATTATGATTTGTTAACTCCGGCACTGTTTCCAATATTAGGTTCATTTAGAAATTTTGTCGGACAAGATTCTATTGATCAAAATATGTATTGGAAAACTAGTTTTAAAAATATCGTATCTTCATGGAAAGAAAATGCAGAAAAATTGATGAAAAAAACAATGAGTCAATATGAAGAAACTGATGCAGTACATGACATTGGTAGAAGTAAGTATCATTGGTCAAACATACATGATCAAATGAATGTTTATTTCGAAAAAACGTTTGAATAAATTTATCCTTGAGGGGGTGTATTACACCTCCTCATTAATTAAATATTTTAATTAAATAGTTTTTAATATATAGCGACTAATCAACGGAGAGATGGCTGAGCGGTTGAAAGCACCGGTCTTGAAAACCGGCAACGGGGCAACTCGTTCGTGAGTTCGAATCTCACTCTCTCCGCCAAATATATTTATCTATTTACTGTTCCCCAACTAATTCTGTTCCAACCTCTTTCATGTAAATAATATAAAACTGTCTTAGTAATAATTTCTAATAATGTAATACTCCCTGCCCATGATAATTTTCCAGTAATAATATAACTAATTAAAAAAGTGTCTGCAGATGCCAATATTCTCCAACTTATCGCTTTTACAAATGATCTTGTTTTATTTGCTATCATATTATTTCCTTTGTTAAATTTTATATGTTTAGAATAATTCTAAAGAAATATTTAGTTATTAAAATTAATTTTTATCTTAATTATTAAAATGAGTGTGCATTTCTTATTAAACAATGTAAAGTTTTATTATTAAATAACGAAAGGATTTTTATGGCAATTTTTGTTTCACTAGGTATTTATTCACATAAAGGTGCGGATGGAATTATAAACGGTTCTTCAGATAGAAAAGCTGCGATGGAAAAATTAGTAAGCAGTGTTGGAGGAAAATTAATTGATTATCATATTACAAGAGGTCAATATGATTTTGTAATGATTACTGAAGTTGATTCTTTTGAGGCAATTGCTGCTTGTGCATTAAAAGCAAAAGCTTCTGGAACATTATCCGAAGCTATTACATTAGAGTCTGTTGATCTTAATAAAGTTAGAGAAATGGGTAATAAAGTAGATTTTTCTCCTCCGACATCATAAAATTATTGGCACTCTAATTTAAGAGTGCAATTATTTTTTTTTAAATAACCATAATTTATCTTGTGCTAGTAAAAATATTTTTCCATTTTTTGGATGTATTTTAATGTCCCTAATTCTTCCAATATTATTTTTAAAAATAATTTCTTCTCTTACATTATTTAAATCATTAAAATCTAATGAGCGAAGAGATTGATCTTTTAAAGATGTTACGAGAGCAAGACCATTAAACTCTGGAAATTCTTTTCCTTTATAAATTGATATTGCGCTTACTGCTATTGATGGTACCCAATAATAGATAGCTTTTGTATATCCTGGTTGCCATTTTGGACCTATTTCTGAATTATCATAATTTGTTCCACCCCAACCTAGTATTTTCCATCCATAATTCTCTCCTTTTTTAACTTCACCAAACCAATCACCACCCTTTGCTCCATGATTACTAATATAAATTTTATCATCAAAAGGAGAATATGAAATACCTTGAGGATTTCGAATTCCTATTTGGTAAATTTCTGAAAGCCAATCTGTATTAGAAGTAAAGTGTGGGTTATCTTTAGGTGCACTTCCATCTAACCTAATCCTTATTATACTGCCAGGATGTTTGTCAGTTTCTTGAGCAATCATACCTTTTCCTCTTTCTCCAACTGATGCATATAAATAATCATTATGAATAACTATTCTCGAACCAAAGTGATAAGGCGATCTAATTGGCGGATTAGCTCTAAAAATATTTTTAAAATCTAAGAAACTTAAATCTAAATTTGCTTTTGCAATAGAAGTAGTTGAAGGGCTGAACAATTTATCTTCTATCTTTTCAGAATAGGATATAAATATTTGATTTTTATAAAAGTAAATATCTAGAAGACCACCTTGAGAATTTTTATCTCCAATAACATTTAAGTTATGATCTATTTCAGTAATTTTATTAGTTTGAATGTCGAATAACTTAATTTTGCCAGTTTTTTCGCTAATTAATGCCTGATTATTATTTATAAATGTCAAACTCCAAGGAGAGCTTAAGTTTGATTTTAAAATTTCGAGTTTATATTGATTGTTTAAAGAAAAAACATATTTACTACAAAATAAAAAAATAATAAAATTTAATATAGAAAATATTTTAATCATTATTTAATTAAATTAATAACTTTTTTAGATAATTCAAACCTATCATCAATTAAATTACCACTAAAATCATAAAAAATTTTTTGATCGGGTCTTAAAATTATAGAATTATTTTTTGATAATGATAGTTCTAATAACTTTTCTGGATTTATTGGTTTGTTTTGAAAAAAACTTACTAGTATACCCTTTCTACTAAACTCAAATTTTTCAATTTTGTTTTTCAAACAAATTATTTTGATTTCTACTAGTTTTAATAGATTAATTAATTGAATAGGTAATTTACCAAACCTATCTATTAGTTCTATTTTTATATCTTCAATTTCTTTATTATTATTAATATTTGAAATTCTTTTATAAATAGAAAGTCTTAAATCAACATCATTAATAAAATTTTCTGGTATATATATTTCAACAGGTATTTTAATAATAGGTTGAAAACTGTCTTTTTTTATAAAATCAGAATTTATTTTATTTTTTTGTAAATTTATCTCTTCCTCAAGCATTTGATGATAAAGCTCAGTTCCAATTTCTTTTATGAAGCCACTCTGTTCTTCACCAATAATAGAACCACCTCCTCGAAGGTCTAAATCTTGAGATGCTATATTAAAACCTGCTCCTAGATGATCAGAAGAATTTATTATAGATAATCTTTTTCTTCCATTATCTTTTAGTTCATTTTCTTTGTATGTAATGTATGCATATCCACGTTTAGAAGATCGACCTACCCTTCCTTTCAATTGATATAAAGCTGCTAAAGAAAAGATATTGGATCGGTAAACAATAATTGTATTTACATGAGGAAGGTCTAAGCCATTTTCAATAATATTGGTGCTTAGCATTAAAGGAACTTCTTGATTATAAAATTTTGAAATTCTACTTTCTAATAATTTTGGACTAAGCTGACCATGAGTAATTACATATTTTATTTCTGGTAAATTATCATTTAAAAATTGCTCAACAAAGGGTAAATCTTTTTTTCTAGGCACAACAAAGTAAACACCATTTTTTCTTCCATATATCTCTCTTTTTATAGCTTCTGTGATAGTCAATGAATCAAAAGGTGAAACATAAGTTCTAACTGCCATTCTTTCAAATGGGGCTGTAAGAATTAGGCTTAGATCTCTTATCCCTGATAGAGACATACTTAAAGTCCTTGGAATTGGTGTTGCACTAAGCGATATACAATGAGCTTTTGGAGCGATTTCCTTGAATTTTTCTTTTTGAATAGTTCCTAGTTTTTGCTCTTCATCATAAACTATTAGACCAAGCCTGTTAAATTTTAATTTATCGTTTAATAAGGCATGAGTACCAACTAACACATCAATATCTCCAGAATTACATTTTTCAAAAATATCTTTTTTATCTTTTAATGATACTAATCTAGAAATTTCTTCAATTTTAATACCAAAAATTGATAATCTTTTTTTAAAATTTATAAAATGCTGTCTGGATAAAATTGTAGTTGGAACTAAAACTACAGATTGTAAATTTGATTTTGCAACTAGAAAAATAGCTCTTAAAATTACTTCTGTTTTCCCAAATGCAACGTCGCCAACAATTAATCTGTCAGATGGTATCATTTTAGAAAAATCATTAATAACATCTTGAATTGCATTTAATTGATCATCTGTCTCAACATATGGGAACGTGCTTACAAATTTATCGTATTCAGGTATATTAGTATTAATTTCGTAGGATTGAGATTGAAGTCTTTTAGAGGCTATTGAAATAAGTTTTTTTGCAGCATCCCTAATTTTCTTTTTTGCATCTGCTTTTCTTTTTTGCCAATGTGAAGCACCAAGTTTATCTAAAATAATGTTTCCTTCAGAATCATCACTATATTTTGATACATAACTTAAATTTTCAACTGGTAAAAAAAGCTTTTGATTATCAAAAAATTCTAATTCCAAACACTCGTGTATTGAGTCATTTAATTCAATTTTTCTTATATTATTAAACTTACAAAGACCATACTCAGAATGAACTAAAATAGAATCAATAGATAATTTATTTAATTCTTCAAAAAATATAGTTTGTTTACGTGATCTAGATATTTGTGTATTAAAAAAATAACCAAATAAAGATTTTTCATTAATAAAAATATATTTATTATATTTTAATGAGTCCTCAATATCCAAAATAGTTAAAAGAATATTATCTGAAAATGAATGATTCAAGTTTGTTACAACATTTAAATTTAAGTTTAAATTATTCTGTAATATTTTAGATACTCTTTCTAAACTTCCTTTACTACGACAACATATATAAATTATATTATCTTTAGAATTAGTTACTAAAAATTGATTTATAAAACTGAAATCTATTTCTTTTTTAATAGATGATAAATTATGAATAATATTTACATCAATATTAATATGATTATTTTTATCAAATGTATTAAAGTAGAAGTGCTCATTATTATCTAAATATTTTTTGAAAATTTCTTTTTTCAGATAAAAATATTCAGGTGATAGAAAAAATCTTTCTTTGTTATTTTTTCTGGCTAAATAAAAATCATTTATATTTTCTAATCTATTTTCAAATAAATTTTTAAAATCATCATTTAATAATATTGTAAATTTTTCAACATAATCAAACAATGTTTCAAGATTTTTGTAAAATAGAGGCAAAAATTGTTCGCCACCAGATGGAATAATTTTTTCGGAAAAAAGGTTATAAACTTGACTATTCCTATACTCTGAAAATATTTCCCTAAAATTTTTTCTAAATAGATTTAAATTATCTTCATTAAGTATTAATTCATTTATAATGTTAAATTCTAAATCACTATTTATTTCTTTTAATCTTTTTTGAGTAATTGGATTAAATTCAAAAATTGTCTCGATTTCATTATCAAAAAAATCTATTCTTATTGGTTTAGTTCTATCATTTGGAAAAATATCTAAAATTGAACCTCTTACGGAAAATTCTGACTTATCACGTACTAAAGAAGTTCTTTGGAAACCTAAAAGTACAAGGTTTTTTATAATATCCTCAAATTTAAATTTTTGTTTTTTTGAAATTTTGAAAAGTTGTGAGTTAATAATTGATCTAGGGATTATTTTTTGTGTTATTGAATTAATTGTAGTTAGTATTATTCTTTTTGCGTTGGAATTTGACAAAATTTTAAGTGTTTTTAATCTTTCGATTTGAACTTCTTTTGAAGGAGAAACATTATCGTATGGTATTTGATCCCAAGATTTAAATAATAAAATCTCAACATCAGGTAATAACCATTTAATTTTTTGTTCCATAGATGATATTTCCCTCTCATCTTTTCCAATGTATAAAATTGATTTATTGGAATTTTGATAGAACTGCGAAATGAAAAAAGGTTCAACATTATGAATTGATGGACCGATTGTATTTTTAATCTTCATTAAATATTTTATTAAATATTGTCTTAAATCCTGATGGAATGGTTACCTTAGAAGTAAGAAAATCATAGATTTCATTATCAGAGAATTGATTAAATAATGATTTAATTTCCTCAAGATCTTTTTCACTAAATTTATCTAACTGATTTATAAAATATCTTTTGTATAAAATATCTGTTTCTTTTGTTCCAGAGTAAGAAACCCTATATTTTATAGTTTTTTTAAGTGAATTGAATGACATAAAAATTGTATATAGAATATAGTTTATAATTTTATAAAAATCTATGAGGCCTGAAAAATTAAATTACATACTATCTTCAATATCTTCTCTCAAAGGAGTTGGTCCAAAATTAGAACAAATTATTAATAAATTAGGTATTTATAAGAATATTCATTTTATTTGGAACATACCAAATAACATTCTGGAGAGAAAATTCTATGAAAATATTCATGATGCAGAAATTAATTCTTTAGTAACATTAAATTTAAAAATTATTAAACATGAGCCCTCAAGGTTTAAAAGACAACCTTACAAAATTAAATGTATCTGCGGAGATACAAATGTTGATTTAGTATATTTTAATGCAAGACATCCTATGTTGAGACAAATGCTTCCAACAAATGAAAATAGATTAATATCTGGAAAATTAGAATATTTTAGAAACACATTTCAAATAACGCACCCTAGTCATGTAAGTGCATTAAACAATAATAAAATAATAAAAAGTAAAGAGGCAGTTTACAGTTTAACTAGTGGCCTCAATCAAAAAATAATGAATAAATTAACCGATCAAATATTAAATAATTTACCAAATTTTAATGAATGGATTGCAACTTCAATACTAAATAAATATAAATTTAAACGATGGAATGAAGTAGTTATAAATCTTCATAATCCAAGTGATAATAATATAAAAAATAAAAATTTGCTCAGAAGAAGACTAGCATTTGATGAATTATTATCACATCAATTAGCTATAGGCATTATGAGAAATTTTAATCAAAAGAAAAAAGGTCTAAAAATTACTAGCGAAAATGAAACATTAAATAAATTTTATAATAATTTAGATTTTCAACTTACTAATTCACAAAAGAATGTAATCAAAGAAATACTTCAAGACCTATCAAGTTCTAATCAAATGATCAGATTGTTACAAGGAGATGTTGGGTCTGGAAAAACTATTGTAGCTTTAATATCAATGATAAAAGTATTTGAAAGTAATTTTCAATCTGTTTTAATGGTGCCTACTACAATTCTCGCATTTCAGCATTATCAAAATATTTTAAATTTACTAAAAGATTCAAAAATAAATGTTCTTGTTCTTACTGGAAAGGATAAGGGTAAAGAAAGAATAGAAAAATTAGATAAAATCAAAAATGGGAATGCAAATATTATAATTGGGACACATGCTTTAATACAAGATACAGTAAAATTTAACAATTTAGGTTTAGCAGTTATTGATGAACAGCATAGATTTGGTGTTTATCAAAGAATGGTATTTAACCATAAAAATCATAAACCAAATATTTTAGTAATGAGTGCAACTCCCATTCCAAGAACATTAACATTAGCAGCATATGGAGATATGAAAGAAAGCAAATTAATTGAAAAACCTTTAGGTCGTAAACCAATTATCACTAGCTCTTTATCATTAAAAAAGGAAAATCAACTTATTAATAGAATAAAAGATAAAATTAAAAATTCATCGTCAAAATTTTACTGGGTATGTCCTTTAATAGAAGAATCTGAAGAGTTAGATTTAAAGGCTGCAGAGGAAAGATACAAAATTTTAAAAAAACATTTCAAAAATAAAGTTCTTTTAATGCATGGACGTTTAAGTGAAATAGAAAAAGAAGAAATAATGACAAAGTTTAAAAATGATGATTATAAAATTTTGGTTTCAACAACTGTTATTGAAGTTGGTGTAGATATTCCCTCTGCTACAACAATTGTAATTGAGCATGCAGAAAGATTTGGTTTAGCTCAACTTCATCAATTGAGAGGCCGTGTTGGTAGAAATGATATTCAATCATATTGTATACTTTTACACAAAGAAAATATTGGAGAAATTTCTAAAAAAAGAATTGAAATAATGAAGCAAACAAACGATGGTTTTAAAATCGCTGAAGAGGATCTAAAAATCAGAGGGCCAGGAGAAATTTTAGGAAAAAAACAATCTGGTAGCCCATCTTTTTATGTTGCAGATCTTAGTTTTGATTATGACCTATTAGAAGATGCTAAAATAATGGTAGAAGATATATTATCCAAAAATCCAAAATTAAAAAACATTGAAGGAGAAAATCTTCGAAACTTATTGTATCTACAAGAAAGAGATGCAGCAATTTTAACACTGACTGCAGGATAATAGTTATGGATATAGAAAAAGGTATTAGATTTGAATGCCAGGGTTCTGGAAATTGTTGTGTTTCAAGAGGTACCTATGGTTTTGTTTATTTAAGTAAGAAAGATATTAAAAAATTATCAGATGGATTTAAAATAACAGAACAAAACTTTGTAAAAAACTATTGTCAAAAAACTGATGGTTTCATTCACTTAAAAGAACTAAAAAAAAATAATGGAAATTGCATATTTTTGAAAAATAACAAATGTAATGTTTATAAGTCGAGACCTATACAATGTAGAACTTGGCCTTTTTGGCCTGAAAATATGAATACAAAAACTTGGAATAAAGATATTGCTAAAAATTGTCCAGGCGTAGGTAAAGGTAAAGTAAAAACAAAGAAAGAAATTTTAAAGCAAGTACAAATTGATTATGAAAATGAATTAAATATTAGGAATAAAAACTAACCTTCAGACTCAAATTCCATTTCTTTAAAATATCCAATATATTTATTAGTCTTTTTCTTAAGCAATATTTTTATTGTTGTTCCCTCAAGAACTACTTCAAGAATGTTATCATTTTTTCTTAAAATATCACAATTTTTCTCAATTCCGGATGCAATATTTTTAATTTTTGCTTTTTTCATTTATGATGGTGAGCCCTGCAGGATTCGAACCTGCGACCCATTCCTTAAAAGGGAATTGCTCTACCAACTGAGCTAAGGGCCCATCGAATTTGTATTCTATATAGTTCAAATATTGTAAGCGCAAGTGATTAACTAAGAGTTTTTTTTATTAAGTTGCTCTAAAGTATTTTTAGATACAAAATTTGAAACATCCCCACCCAGTTTGTGAACTTCTTTAACAAAATTAGATGAAATGAATGAGTTTTTTTCAGAAGTCATAAGAAATATTGTCTCGATATCGGGGTTAAGTTGGTAGTTCATGCCAGTCATTTGAAATTCATACTCAAAATCAGAAACTGCTCTTAAACCACGTATTATACATGTGGCATTTTGATTTTTAGCAAAAGTTGTAAGTAATCCTGATAATTCAGTAACTTCAATTTTTGAATTCAATTCATTTACAGAACTGATATCACTTTTGATAATATTAATTCTTTCTTGAACATTAAACAATGAATCTTTGTTGATATTATTAGCAACAGCTATTACTAAATTATCTACGATTCTTAATGATCTTTTAATTATATCCATATGACCTGAAGTCATAGGATCAAAAGTACCCGGATATATTCCAATTTTATTAATCATTTTCAAAGTCTTGTATTCTAGAAACAGAAACAATTCTATCACTTTCGGGTATCTTAAAAATACTTACACCTTTGGTGGATCTTCCTGCTATTCTAATTTGATTTACATTAACTCTAATAATTTGACCTTTGTCACTTACAAGGATAATTTCATCATTGTCCTGAACAACAAAACAATCAACAACCTCTCCATTTTTTTCAGATGTTATCATGCCAGTTATGCCTTTTCCTCCTCTATTTGAAATTCTATATTCATAAGCGGATGATCTTTTTCCAAAACCTTTTGATGTTATAGCTAATAGAAATTCTTCATTTTTATTTAATTCTTCAAATCCATTTTTAAGAGATGAGGATTCTTTTCTACTTTCAGATGCTGCTCTTAAGTATTCTTGACGAATGCTCATATCAATCACTGAGTGTTTCAGGATTGCTATAGAAATAATAGTATTACCCTTATCTAATTTTATACCTCTAACACCAGATGAATTTAAACCAGAAAATAATCTTAATTTTTCAACTGGAAAACGTAAACATTTTCCACTTGATGAAGAAAGTAAAATATCGTCATCTATAGTACAAAGCTTAACACCGATTAATTCATCTTTATCATCAAGCTTAATAGATACTTTGCCTGAATCCCTTAATTCTCTTTTTCCACTCTTAGCAACATCAATTAATTTATTTTTTCTAACCATTCCATTTTTGGTTGTAAAAATAACATAAAATTTTTCCCACTGATTTTCATCTAGAGGTAACGGTAGAAAAGTTGATATTTTTTCAGAATTTTTAAAAGGCAATAAATTAACTATAGGCTTTCCTCTTGCTTTTAAACTAGCTTCAGGAACATCATGAGATTTTAGAGAATAAACTTTTCCTAATGAAGAAAAGACTAAAAGTTTAGTATGAGTATCTGCAAAGTGAATTTCTTTAACAAAATCTTCTTCTCTAGTTGACATACCAGTTTTACCTTTGCCTCCTCTATTTTGAGAACGATAATTAGACAATAGTGATCTTTTTATGTATCCATTATTAGAAATAGTTAAAACTATATCTTCTTGTTGAATATATCTTAAATCATCTACTTGCTCATATTCTTGATCAATAATCTCACTACGTCTTTCAGTTGCAAATTCTTTTTTTATTACAGTTAATTCATTTTCTATTTCCTTTAGAAGAACATCCCTAGAATTAAGTATTGATAGGTAATTTTTAATTTCTAAAATTAAACTTTCTAAATCTTTTTGTATATCTTCTCTTTCTAAAGCAGTTAATTTTTGTAATCTTAATTCTAAAATAGCTTTAGCCTGTGCGTCAGAAAAATTGAAAGTGTTGCTTTTTAACTCTACAGTATCGTCCTCAACTAATTTAATAAAATTAAGATTTTGTTTAGATACTTTCCATTTCTTTTTAATTAATTTTTCTTTTGCTTCTTTTGTATCTTTTGAACTTTTTATTAATTCTATAATTTCATCAATATGTTCATTAGTAACAACTAATCCAACTAAAATATGAGCTTTTTCTCTTGCTTTATTAAGGTCAAATAATGTTCTTTTTGTTATTACTTCTTCTCTGAAATCTAAAAATGAAGATAAAATTTCTTTTAAATTCATTTGTTCTGGCTTACCTTTATTTAAAGCAAGCATATTAGAATTGAATGTAGTTTGAATTAAAGTATGTTTATATAATTGATTGAGAATAATATTTGAGTCTATATCTTTTTTTAATTCTATCACAACCCTAACACCGTTTCTATCTGACTCATCTCTTAAATCTGAAATTCCTTCTACAGTTCCATTTTTTACAATTTCAGCAATTCTTTCTAATAATTTTGATTTATTTACTTGGTAGGGTATTTCATGAAGAATTATTGCTTCTCGATCTTTTTTAAAATTTTCAATACTAGTTTTTGATCTAACTACACACCCTCCTTTTCCAGTTTCAAAAGCTTCGGTTATACCTTTTTTACCAATTATTTGACCTCCTGTTGGAAAGTCAGGACCAAAAATATATTTTTGAAGATCTGAGATATTACAATCTGGATTTTTAATAAGATATAAAGATGCATCAATTACTTCTCCTAAGTTATGTGGGGCAATATTAGTCGCCATTCCAACTGCAATTCCCGAAGCACCATTAACTAAAAGATTTGGAAATTGGGATGGCAAAACTGAGGGTTCTTTTGTTGTGTCATCATAATTAGGTTGAAACGAAACGGTATTTTTATCAATATCTTCAACAAGCCTCTCGGATACTTTAGCAAGTCGTGCCTCAGTGTATCTCATTGCTGCAGGAGGATCTCCATCTAAAGATCCAAAATTTCCTTGACCATCAACTAACTCTAATCGCATAGAAAAATCTTGCGCCATTCTAACCATAGAATTGTAAATAGCTGAGTCTCCGTGAGGATGATATTTACCCATTACATCACCCACTATTCTCGCAGATTTTTTGTATGGTTTATTAAAATTGTACCCTGACTCACTCATAGAATACAATATTCTTCTGTGAACTGGCTTTAAGCCATCTCTACAGTCTGGAAGTGCCCTACTAACTATTACAGACATTGCGTAATCCAGGTAGGATTTTTGCATTTCTTGCTCTAAACTTACTGTAGGTATATTAGTAGGTTCTTGATTGTCGTTATTTGATGTATCTATATCGTCAGGCACTAAAAAAATCCAAGTTTTCTATGAAAAATTAAGATTTTTTTATATCAAAAAGCACAATTTAAACCAATATAAATAAATGATTAAATTATATTAAAAAAACTATATTTTTCAGTAAGTAAATAATGATATCTAATATAAATACTTAAAAAGGTATATCTTCATCTATATCATCAGAATCACTTGATTGATTTCCAAAAGAATTGTCTTCAATTGGCTTAGATTGATCCATTTCTTGTGAATTATCTGATACTTGGGAATTACTATTTCTGCTGTCTAATAGAGTTAAATTACAATTATATCCCTGTAAAATGACCTCTGTAGTGTATCTATCATTTCCATCTTTATCTTGCCATTTCCTTGTTTGAAGCTCTCCTTCAACATAAATTTTAGATCCTTTTTTTACATATTTTTCTACAATATCAACTAAGCCGTCTCCAAAAACAACAATGTTATGCCATGATGTTTTTTCTTTTTGTTCTTGTGTATTTCGATCTTTCCACCTTTTTGAGGTTGCAATTGAAAAAGATGCCATTTTTGCACCAGATTGCATAGATCGTATCTCGGGATCTCTCCCTAAATTACCCAACAAAATAGCCTTATTAACACTACCAACCATACAAATTCTATATATATCCATATAACATATAATAGCTATTAACTAACAATAATATTCATGAATTTAGACAAAATTGTTATAAAAGGTGCAAGAGAGCACAATCTTAAAAATATAAACTTAGAAATCCCAAAAAATAAACTTGTTGTAATTACTGGTGTAAGTGGCTCAGGTAAATCAACATTAGCATTTGATACAATTTATTCTGAGGGACAAAGAAAATATGTTGAGAGTCTTTCAGCTTATGCAAGACAATTTCTTCAAATGATGAAT
Source organism: uncultured Alphaproteobacteria bacterium (assembly GCA_902630465.1). GTDB lineage: Bacteria > Pseudomonadota > Alphaproteobacteria > HIMB59 > CACPNW01. The sequence goes on from CACOVJ010000002.1 coordinate 64,112, forward strand.
AAACCTGATGTAGATAGCATTGATGGTTTATCACCAGCAATTTCTATAGAACAAAAAACAACACAAAAAAATCCTAGAAGTACTGTTGGAACTGTTACCGAAATCTATGATTACCTAAGAGTACTTTATGCTAGAGTTGGTATCCCCTACTCCCCAACAACAGGAAAACCAATTAAATCACAATCAGTAAGTGAGATGACCGATCTTATAATTAAAAATAATATTGATAAGAGAGTTTATATTCTATCTCCCATAGTTAGGGATAGAAAAGGTGAATACAGAAAAGAAATCGAAGATTTAAAAAAAAGGGGCTATCAACGTCTCAAAGTAGATAATATTGTTTATGACATAGATGAAGTACCTTCACTTAAAAAGAATTTTAAACACAATATTGATGTAGTGATTGACAGACTTGTTGTAAAAAAAAATATACAACAAAGACTTAGTGAAAGTATAGAAGTTGCACTAACACTATCAGATGGTTTGTTATATTTAGAAAACTTAGACACAAACAAAATGTCTATATTTTCATCCAAATTTGCTTGTCCAGTATCTGGATTTAGCATTGAAGAGATTGAGCCTAGATTATTTAGTTTTAATGCCCCACAAGGTGCTTGTTCTGAATGTGATGGACTAGGAGTTGAGAAATATTTTGATGAATACAAGATTGTACCTGATGAAACTAGATCAATTTCAGATGGAGCTATTAAACCATGGGAAACAAAAGTATTTGGTTACCAAAAAAAGTATTTTGTTGAAACAATAGATAAAATCTTAAAACAATTTAAAATAAAGAAAAATGTTCCATGGAGAGAAATTCCAAAAAAAGTAAAAAATATTATTCTTTATGGAGATGAGAATAGCGAACTAAATTTTTTATATGATTTTGAAGGAATAATTAACTTTATTGATCGAAAATATGAAGAAACCGAGAGATGGTGGCTTCAATATGAATTAGAAAAATATTTATCTGAAAGAGACTGTGAAGTTTGCAATGGTTACCGTCTTAATGAAAAAGCTTTATCGGTAAGGATCGATGAAAATCACATTGGTAATATTACAAAAAAATCAATAAGCGAGTGTTTAAATTGGTTTTCATCACTTGAAAGTAAACTTGATAAAAATAATAAAAAAATTGCTGAAGGAGTTATAAAAGAAATAAAAGATAGATTAATTTTTTTAAATAGAGTTGGTTTAGATTATTTATCTCTAGCTCGAGCAAGTAAAACTTTATCTGGAGGCGAAAGTCAAAGAATTAGATTGGCAAGTCAAATTGGATCTGGTTTAACAGGTGTTTTGTATGTTTTAGACGAACCTTCCATTGGGTTGCATCAAAAAGATAATCAACAACTCATTGAAACTTTATTTAGATTAAGAGATTTAGGAAATACAGTAATTGTTGTTGAACATGATGAGGATGCGATTAGACAATCTGATCATATAATTGATATAGGTGTTAAGGCTGGAGTTAATGGAGGTCATATAATTGCAGAGGGTGATCTTAAAAAAATATTAAAAAATAATAAAAGTTTAACAGCAAAATATTTAAATAAATCCTTAGAAATAGAGGTTCCAAAAAACAGAAGAAAATTTAATAAAAATAAAGTTTTCAAACTTAACAAAATAAAAACAAATAATTTGGATAATCTTAATGTAACTTTACCTTTAGGAAATTTTATTACTGTCACAGGTGTATCCGGCAGTGGTAAATCTTCATTGATTATTGATACATTGTACCAAAGATTAGATGAGTATTTCAATAAATCTTTAAATAAAGATGAAAGTCGTTTTAACTTTAAAGGTATTAATCATATTGATAAAGTAATTGATATTGATCAATCTCCTATTGGAAGAACACCAAGATCAAATCCGGCAACATATACAGGATGTTTTACTCCAATTAGAGATTGGTTTGCAAACTTAAATGAATCAAGTGCTAGAGGCTATAAACCAGGTCGTTTTTCCTTTAATGTTAAAGGTGGTAGATGTGAATCATGCGAAGGTGATGGAGTAAAAAAAATAGAGATGCATTTTTTAGCCGATGTTTATGTCGAATGTGATATTTGCAAAGGAAAAAGATATAATAGAGAAACTTTAGAAGTAAAATACAAAGATAAATCCATTTCAGATGTCTTAGAAATGACTGTTGAAGAAGGTTATAATTTTTTTGATAAAATTCCTACAATTAAACAAAAATTACAAACTCTAATGGATGTTGGATTAGATTATATAAAAATAGGTCAATCAGCTACCACTTTGTCAGGTGGCGAGGCTCAGAGAATAAAATTATCAAAAGAATTATCAAAAAGATCTACAGGAAAAACATTATACATACTTGATGAGCCAACAACTGGTCTTCATTTTGATGATGTTAAAAAATTACTTAAAATTCTTCATACGCTTGTTGATGAAGGAAACACTGTAATCGTTATTGAGCACAATCTTGATGTTATTAAAACAGCTGATCATATAATTGATCTTGGACCACTAGGAGGTGTTAATGGTGGTCAAATTGTTGGAACAGGAACACCTGAAGATATTGCAAATAATAAAAAAAGCTATACAGGTGAATTTTTAAAGAAAATTTTATAAACTAAAGGAAATATAATGATAAATCTAGAGTTACCAGATCTACCCTATAGTAAAGATGCTCTAATGCCGTATATGTCGGCTGAAACTTTAGAGTTGCATCATGATAAGCATCACATGGCTTACATTACTAATGGAAATAAATTTATTAAAGAACAAAACATTTCAGATAATAATGTTAATGATATAGTGATCAATTCTTATCAAAAAAATGCTCCTGTATTCAACAATGTGGCACAACATATAAATCATGTTCATTTTTGGGAAGTAATGAAAAATAATCCAAACGGCAAAATTCCATCTGAACTTGAAAGTAAGATAATTTCAGATATTGGTTCAGTTGAAAAAATGAAAGAAGATTTTATAAATGCTGGAATTGGACAATTTGGATCAGGATGGTGTTGGTTAGTTCTAAACAATGGAAAATTAGAAATTACTAAAACTCCTAATGGAGAAAATCCTATTGTTCATAATCAAAAACCTCTTTTAGGATGCGATGTATGGGAGCATTCATATTACGTTGATTATAGAAATAGAAGACCTGATTATTTAAAAGCATTTATTAATAATCTAGTTAATTGGGAAAAGGTAACTGAAAATCTTAATAACGCCTAATCTTCTTCATCTTGCGGTCTGAACTTAAATATTAATAAAGTTGGGACCGCAATAAAAACTGATGAATAAGTTCCAATTATAACGCCAATAATCATTGTTAAAGCAAAAGGCCTAATTACTTCTCCTCCAAAGAGAAACAATGATAAGAGAGCTAATAGGGTCGTCAAACTTGTCATTATTGTTCTTGATAGGGTATTGTTCACAGATAGATTAAATAAATCCACTAAATCCATTTTTTTATATTTACGTAAATTTTCTCTTACTCTATCAAAAATTACAACGGTATCATTTATTGAGTAACCAGCAATTGTCAAAATAGCTGCTATGGTTGCTAAAGAAAATTCAAGATTTAATATTGATAATAATCCTAAAGTAAATAATACATCATGAGTAAGAGCAACAACTGCACCAAAACCAAACTGCCATTCAAATCTAAGCCAAATATAAATTAATATAGCAATAAGAGCGAACGAAACAGCTTGAAAACCTTTGAATAATAATTCTGAACTTATGGTTGGGCCCACAAATTCTGATCTTCTAAATTCAATGACTTTATCTTGTATTAAATTTTTTACAAAATTAATTGTCTCAATACTCTCTTGATTATTTTTATTTTGAAGACGAATTAAGATTATATTTTCATTTCCAAATTCTTGCAGAGATACGTCATTGAAGTTAGAAGATAATATATCTCTTAATTCGCTAATAGATGTATTTTTAGTGCTTATCTCAATTAGTGTGCCACCTTTAAAATCAATTCCTAAATTTAAACCTTTAAAAAAAAGAAAAAATGTAGAAAATATAATTGCTACAATAGAAAAGATTAAAAATTTTTTTCTTAGACCTAAAAAATTAACATTAGGCTCTACAGGAATAATTTTGTTTAACCCAAACATTATAAATTAATTTCCTTTTTTGATGTTAGAGATAAATACAGGTATATTAAAAAATTTGTTAACATTAATGCTGTAAACATTGATGCCAAAACTCCTAAAGATAAAGTAATTGAAAATCCTCTAATTGGCCCAGAACCAAAGGCAAATAATAACACAGCTGCTATCAATGTAGTAATATTTGCATCTAAAATTGTAGACATTGCTCGGTCAAAACCATTTTTAACAATTTGATAAACTTTTTTATTTTTTAAACTCTCTTCTTTAATTCTTTCAAATATTAATACATTTGCATCAACTGCCATACCAATAGTTAATACAATTCCAGCAATACCGGGTAATGTTAATGTAGCTCCTATAATACCTAATAAGGAAATTATAATAAAAATATTTGCTATTAGGGAAATGTTTGCTAATGCACCAAAAGTTCCATAAATTAAAATCATAAAGATACAAACTAGTATCATACCTATTGTTGCTGCTATTTTTCCTGCTGAAATCGAATCTGCTCCTAGCCCTGCGCCAACAGATCTTTCTTCCACAATTTCTAATGGAGCTGGAAGCGCACCTGCTCTTAGAAGCACAGCTAGATCAGATGCCTCCTGAGCATTAAAATTACCAGTAATTATACCTGAGCCACCGGTGATTGCACTATTTATTCTTGGGGCAGTTATTACGACACCATCTAAAACTACAGCAAGTCGTTTTCCTACATTATTTGATGTAATTTTGCCAAATTTTTGAGCACCTTCAGTATCAAATCTAAAAGAGACTGCATGACCTTCAGTTTGATCAAATGATCCTTTGGCATCAACAAGATTTTCACCACCCACTAAAGCTTTTTTGTCTAACATATACTTAATATCTTTTTCATAAATATCTGATACTATCATTTTACCAAAAGGCTCTATATTAGCTTGTAACGCTGAAGTATTTTGATCATCAACTAAATGAAAAGTTAATTTTGCTGTTTTTCCAAGTAACTCTTTTATTCTTTCAGGATTTTTTACACCAGGCAATTGTAACAAAATTCTTTTTTTACCAGATCTTTGAATAAGAGGTTCTTTAGTTCCAGATTCATCAATTCTTTTTCTTACAATTTCCAAAGATTGTTTAATTGCAGAGTCTTGAATAGTTTTTTTATAAACATCATCTAGTGTAACTATTAATTTATTTTCATTAATTTGTACTCCAACACCTCTATACATTTGGAAAAAACTACTTTTTATTTCATTAATTTTATTGTTATCTTCAAATACAACCTGGACATTGTTATCATTTACAATTATTTGATTAATTTTAACTGAATTATCGCGGGCGAGTAATCTTATACTATCACTAAAGTTTTCAAGTTCTTCCTGATATAAAACTTCAAGTTTAACTTCTAATAATAAATATGATCCTCCTTGTAAATCTAGACCTAAATTGATTTTATTATTTAAAAACCAGTTTTCTGAGTCATCATTGTAAATTATTGAAGGTATTGAAAATATAATTCCTAAGAGGACAAATACAATTACAGTAAAAGATTTCCAAATTGGATAATTATTCATTAATTAATATTTATTTTTTCTTTGAAAATAATCCTGAAAAACTGGATTTATTATTAGAGTCTTTTTTAGGAGGATCTTTTTTTTGTAAAGTTGGAATTGTATATAAGTCAGCAACCATACCTGGTGCAATTTTAATTTCAATATCTGTAGATATCTCAACAGTGAGCTCTCTATTATCAGCAACTTTATTTATTGTTCCAATTATTCCTCCAGAAGTGATAATTTTATCTCCACGTTTTAGATTAGATAACATGTCTTTATGTTGTTTTACTTTTCTTTGTTGAGGCCGTATCAAAAGAAAGTAAAAAACAGCAAATATAAGTATTAGTGGTAAAAAAGTTCCAAAAGCTTCCATAAAATAAACCTATGATGAATTAATTTGTGACTTTTATTATACTGTGTAATAAGAAAAATCAATTAATCTATTTATTATGTTTTTTAGCAATTTACTGATTAAAAATACTCTATCTTCATATAATTCCTTTATTTGGGATAGTCATTTAAAAAAATTAAAAAAAATTAAGAATTTCAAACCAATAAATATAAATCTGCTAATAGGTATAGATAGACAAAAAAAAACACTATTAAAAAATACTGAAAGTTTTGCAAGTGGAAACTTTACTAACAATGCATTGCTTTGGGGGTCTAGAGGAAATGGTAAAAGTTCCTTAATTAAATCGATATTTTATGTAATTAATAAAAATTATAAAAAACTCAAATTATTACAATTAAATAAAAATGATATTTTTGATATTGAATTTATTTATTCATTTTTAAGTAAATTTAGTAATTATCGTTTTGTAATCTTTATAGATGATTTATCTTTTGAAAAAATTGATAGTGATTATAAAATAATCAAATCAACTCTTGATGGAAGTATTCAAAATCAGCCAAACAATATTTTGTTGTATGTTACCTCAAATAGAAGACACTTAATGCCAAGAGATATGATTGATAATGAAAGATCATCTGCGATACATACAGATGAAAGTGTTGAAGAAAAAATTAGTTTAAGTGATAGATTTGGTTTATGGATTGGTTTTCATAATTTATCTCAAAACGATTATATAGATATTGTAAATAAGTATTGTATTGAATTTAGTTTAAGTTTTAATGAAGAAATAAAGAAAGAAAGTATTAGATGGAGTTTACAAAGAGGTAATAGAACAGGAAGAACAGCATGGCAATATATTTTGAACCATGCTGCGAATGAGAATAAAAAAATAAAAATTTAATTTTTTTCAAATTCAAAGCCAATTTTTTCTAATCCCTTAATTCCATCTTTTAAATTATAAATATTTATTTGATTTAATTGTTCTGAAAATCCATTTGCTAAAACTGAAGAAATAATACCTTCTTCACTTACAAATATTACTTTATCACCAGGTTTAATTATTTCTTGATAGCTATCTAAAAATTTTGGCAAAAAATTTCCTTCTGAGTCAAAAGCTGTTAATAAAACCGAACCTGGTATTGTTCCTGATTTATTTCTTTCTTGTAAATTTCTAATATCAAGGATTATAAAACTTTCATCTGAAATTGCTAATTTTAATTGATAACTATCTAATTGTTTATATTTAGGGGGAGATACTTTAAGAATTTCAATTTCAAATATAAGATTAGATTTTGGTGGTATTAAATTTCCTGCACCACTCTCACCATAAGCTAGTTTATATGGAATAAATATTTTTCTTTTACCGCCCTCCTTCATTCCTAAAAGACCTGTTTCCCATCCTAAAATTACTTGCCTAACACCAATTTGAAATTGAAATGGTTGATTTCTTTTATAAGAATTATCAAATTCATTATTATCTTCAAGTCTCCCTATATAGTGAACACTAACTTTTGAATGATTTGTTACTTCTAAACCATTACCAAGAACTTCTTCAATAATTTGAACATCATTTGCTTTTAAATCAAATGTAAAAAGTATTATAAAAAATATTACCAACTTTTTCATATTTTACGAATCCTTTAATTGTTTAATCTGAGATGGTAATGATATAATTCCGCTGATAACAATCAGAAATGCTCCTATATAAGCATATAAATTCATGTATTCATTAAAAACATAAATACCTATTAATGACGACCATAAAACTTGCAAGTATACTAGAGGAAAAACTGAAGCGTAATGTTTTTGTGCAATTCTGAAAGCTGTTGTAGCAAAGAACATTGCTAAATTAATAAATATTGAAGCAATTATTATTAATAAATATTCAAAAAAAGAAACAATGAGTGGATCCATAATAAATAACGGAATAGAAATAATATGGACTAAAATTCCACCATATAAGAAAAAACCAATATTACTTGCTACATAATTATATTTGTTTACTAGAAATGTTGTTATAGTAATAAGTAATACTCCAAACAATGTTACCAGATAAAATACGTTGAATGTTTCAAATCCTGGCTGAATAACAAAAGTCACACCAATAAAACCAATAAACAAAGATAGATAAGTAAATTTATTAAGTTTTTCTTTAAGAAAAAAAAATGCAAAAATAGTACCCATTAATGGAGCTGTCATATTTAAAGTTGTAAATTCTGGGAGTTTTATATTTTCGAGTGCTACAAAAGCTGTGAGAGGTAATGGAATATTAAGAATACCTCGGATAATCGGTGGATAGTAATTTTTGCATTTCAAATTTTTAATTAGGTTTCCAGTAATAATTAAATATAGTGGAAAGCATAAGAAAACTGGTATTCCATAAAATATAAAATGAAAAAATTTTACATCAGTTTGAGATAAAAAATTAATGATTGCATCATTTGTTACAAAAAAAGTACCCGCAATTAGAAGTAAAATGGTTGAGTTAATAATACTTTTGTTCATTTAGGATAATTAGGGATTGTATGCTTACAAATAGTACTTATATTGGAAGTATTGTGAATACAAATGAAATTAAAACATATCGTCTTATAATAAAGGGAAAAGTTCAAAATGTTGGTTTTAGACATTGGTTTAGTGATTTAGCAATTTCATTGGGATTAAACGGATATGTTCAAAATAAAGAAAGTAAAGATGAAGTAGAAGCAATCATACAAGGTAATATGCAGAGTATATTATCAATAACTGAGAAAGCTAAAGATGGGCCTGAGATGGCTCTTGTAGAAGGGGTAATACCAAACAGCATTATAAGTAATGTTAAATACTCAGGTTTTATTATAAAATACGATTCTTAATCTAACTAAAAACTTCTCTAATTGTTTTATGTAAAGAGTCAAAGATATCATCGATCTCTTTGTTATTAATTATAAATTGTGGACATAAAACAATTGCTGGGCCTAATGGTCTACAAATTAAACCATTATCTATAGATAGATTGGCTACTTTATCTCCCATATTAAGATGTCCCTCAAATGGTTGCTTTGTTTTTTTATTTTTAACCATTTCAAGCGCAGCCATTAAACCTACGCCTCTTGTTTCGCCAATGTTATCATATTCATTAAATTCACTTAATCTTTCCATAAAATATGGGGAGACTGACTTAACATTATCTAATAGACCCTCATTAATAATCACGTCTATTGCTTTAAGTGCAATTGCACACCCTACTGGATGACCACCAGCTGTAAAGCCGTGTGGAAATTCTTCTGCTTCTTCTGAAATTTCAACAAATTGATCTGAAAAATCTTTGTTAACAATTACAGCACCCATTGGAAAGTAACCAGCAGTTAAACATTTAGATGATATTATTATATCAGGTTTTATATTATAGGTATTACATCCCCATAATTCACCCGTTCTACCAAAACCACAAATTACTTCATCAGCAATTAGGGGTATTTCATATTTTTTTAAAATTGGTTGAATTAAATCAAAGTAATTTTTTGATGGAGGTATAACTCCACCTGCACCTTGTACAGGTTCTGCCACAAAACCAGCAATAGTTTCTGGATCCTCTTTTAAAATTAAGCTTTCTAAATTTTTGGCCATTCTTTTTGAAAACTCATCTTCGCTTTCATTTTCTAATCCAAACTTCCAAAAATGGGGACAATCTGTATGAATAAATTCTTTTAGAGGTAATCCAAATTCTTTATTATAAGGTTTACCAGTCATTGATGAAGCACCCAAGGTTACTCCGTGATAACCATTTATACGTGTTAGAATTTTTCTTTTATTTGGTTTACCTATTCTTGCATTAAACATCCAAAGCATTTTAACCATTGTATCGTTAGCTTCTGATCCAGAATTACAAAAAAATACTCTACCTTGATTAAATGGTGATACTTCTATTAATTTCTCTGAAAGTTCCAATGTCTCTTCAGACAAACGTCCAAATAATGAGTGATATCCTGCAAATTTTTCATATTGTTTTTTTGCAACTTCTATTAATCCCGGATGATCAAAACCAGCACAGGCATTCCACAAACCAGAATTGGCATCTAAATACTTATTTCCTTTAGTATCAAATACATGAATTCCTTTTCCATAAGAAATAACAAGTGGACCTCTTTCATTTAATGACTTTAAATCAGTAAATCCATATAAATGGCTAGAAGTATTTGTTTGTAACATAATATTTAATTATTTTTTTTTACAATGAAAAGCAAGATTTTATTTTCAACTGGGGCATTTGGTGTTTTATTAATGATGGCTGGTCAGCTTTCTTTCGCAGTAAATGACACTTTTGTTAAACTTGCAGTAAAAAATATAGAAGTTAATAGCTCAATTTTTTCTGTAATTTTTACAAGAGGATCAATTACAACATTATTACTCGGTCTTTATTTAATTATTATAGAGAGAAAAAATTTAATCAGTATATTATCTATTAAGAAATTCCATATTAGAGGTTTATATGAAGTATTAACTGCTTTATTCTTTTTTATTGCCTTAATTTTATTACCTATATCTGAAGTTTATACATTACTTATGACTAATCCATTTTTTGTAACCATATTTGCTTTTCTATTTTTGAAAGAGAAGGTAGGAGTTAGGAGATGGGCAGCTGTAATAGTTGGTTTTATAGGTGTAGTAGTTGTTATTGATCCACAAGATTTAGATTTTAATTTCATATTTTTACTACCAATTATTTCAGCAATATTTTTAACAATAAGAGATATTGCAACAAAAACTCTTGCTACCAAATCTAATAATGTAGAAATAACATTTATCACAGCACTTTTAATTACTATTTTTGCTGGACTAGCATCATTGTTTTTTGGATATCATGTAACATTAGAGGAGGCTCCTCATATTTTAATATCAAGTGTTTTTGTTTTATTTGGTTATTTATTTTCAGTTATGACTGTATATTATGCTCCATTATCTTTAACAGCATCAGCAAGATATAGTGTAATAATTTTTGGAATAGTTTTTGGGTATTTTATCTTAAATGAAGTACCAAGCACAAATATGATTTTTGGCTCAATTATAATTACATTAAGTGGATTATTTGTAATAAACCGGGAAAAAGAAATAGGTAAGATTGATTAATAATTATAAGTCTTTACAAAAGTTATAAACCTCTTCGACATGACCTTTAACTTTTACTTTATTCCACTGTTTATGTATTTTACCTTTTTTATCAATTATAAAAGTTGACCGATCAATACCAAAATATTTTTTACCATACATAGATTTTTCAATCCAAATGCCTAACTTTTCACAATTCTTTCCTTCATCTGATCCAAGGGGATATTTTAATTTGTATTTTTCTAAAAATTTTCTATTTCTTTCAACAGAGTCTTTTGAAGCACCAATAATTTCAAATCCTAATTTCTTAAATTTATTTAAATAAAGCTGAAAGTCAGCAACTTCAGCAGAGCAACCACCAGTTAAAGCTTTAGGATAAAAAAATAAAACAGTTGGTGATTTTAATTTTGAACTATCAAACTCTTTATCATTCGTTAGATGTAATTTAATTTTGGGAATTTTTTTCATACTAAACAGCTATTTTTAATCCATATCCAGTTTTTTTTATTCTTGTTTTAAAATAATTTTTATTGAATTTATTTAAAGTTGGTTTTGTATTAATTTGATTTTCAACTTTAATACCTGCTTTTTTAATGGAATTAATTTTATTTTTATTATTTGTTATAATATTCACTTTTTCTATTTTTAATAATTTTAGTATTCTTGCAGCTATTCTAAAATCTCTTTCATCATCATGAAATCCTATATTATGATCAGCATCTATTGTATCCATACCTTTGGCTTGCAATGAATAGGCTCTCATTTTATTTGCTAATCCAATCCCCCTACCTTCTTGTTCTAAATATAAAATAATACCCCCATTATTTCTAACCATATAACTTATTGATTGATTTAACTGTTCACCGCAGTCGCATTTTAATGAGTGAAAAATATCACCTGTAAAACAAGCTGAATGAATTCTAAGGTTAACACAATTTTTTTTTATCTTATTTGGATTAACAATTATAGCTACATGTTTGTCAGAACCAATATATGATTTGAAAATTTTAAATTTAGAATTTTGATTTTTCGGTAAAGGGACTTTAGCGCTTGATACTAATTTAATACTTTCTGAAATAAGTTCATTTTGATTCACTAAATCTTTATAGTCAAACAATAATATTCCATTTTTAAAAGCAAAATCATTGATATTTTTCTTATACTTATCAGAAATTTTTTTAAAAACCATAGAAGGTATCATCTTTGCATTTTTAGAAAGATCAATACACACATCATGAAATTTTTTTGATTTGAATTTTTTAATTTTAGTAAATTTAATAATTTTATTTTTATTTAGTGGATTGATAAATAGATTTACTATGTTGTTAGTATCAGTCTTGTGATTAATTTCAAAGAAAATATTATTTTTAATATTTTGATTGAATATAGAATTAGCTTTTTGCTTGGTTACTAAAAGATATTTCTTATCGATTAGATACTTATTAAATTTATTAAAAATAGATGACTGTGAATGTTCTATATTAAAAAACATCCAGTATTCTCTATTGTTTTGAATTATTAGAGGTCTGCCAGTTCTTAGCTCATTTATAGCTCTATCTATAATTGTACCCGCATTAGATTTGAAACTCATGCAAACTTTATATAGATAGAAAATAAATAAAAACAAATGATAACTTCACAAAATATAGCAAAATTACTAGAAAACATTAAAAATTCTAAAGAAACTGAAAATCTATATTTTTCCATAAGCAAATCTGTAATAAAAAAAACAACAAGAAATAAGAAACATAATCTATCTTTAATAAAGAATAATATTGAAACAGATTTTAAAATAAGTTCATTATACAAATCAATACTTGATATATTGATCCCAATATTAAGAAAAAAAAAGAAATTAACTATTGCACAATTAGGACAAAGTATTGATGGCAGAATTGCACTTAATAATGGAAATTCTCATTATATTAATAATAAAAAAGGAATACACTATCTTCATTGCTTAAGGAGTATTAGTGATGCAATTATAGTAGGTTCAAATACTATTAAAAAAGATGATCCACAGTTAACTACAAGAAAAATAAAAGGTAATAACCCGAGGAGAATAATTATAGATGGGAGTTTATCTTTAACTAATAATTATAAAATATTTAATGATGGTTATAAAAATATAATATTTACAAAAAGTAAAAAAAATAAAATACTTAACAATACTACAATTATAAAACTAGATAAAAAAAATTTTACAAAAAATATAATAGATCAAATTAATAAACTTGAATACAGATATATATTAATTGAAGGAGGATCAAAAACGATTTCGGAGTTAATAAATAATAAGTACATTGACCTGCTTCAATTCATAATTGCACCAATTGTTATTGGATCAGGTATTAATTCTTTAAATTTAAAAGAAATTGTCAATCTTAATAAAGCATTAAGGCCAAAATTTTCCTACAATATTCTAGAAAAAGAACTTGTTGTTAATTTATTTCTTAATAGCTAAAAAATCAGTATTCTTCAAAATTAATCTAGAATTTCTTTGTTTAATACAATTGTATCTAAACTTTAACCAAGGTGAGTAATCTATTTTATTATTTTCAATAACTTTAGTGCAAAAATATAAAAAATATTTTTGAAATTGATAATTTTTTACTACGTCCCAATAAGAATTCATTAGATAGGTATTATGTGTTTTTTCAAACGAATTTACAATTAAATTACTACAATCGGGTCCTACAGCTTTATCCCCTATACCCTTATCTGTTTTTTGATCTTTATTGAAAAGATTAACAATGTTTTTATCATATTTATGTTTTGGAAAGAATTTAAAATCTCCATTATAATTTAAGGCAAATAATACTATTTCTGTTTTAGAATTAAGATTATAAAATTTATAAAACCATTTTTTTGGCAATATATCTAAAAAAGCGGAACCAGTAACAATGTCAAATTTTTTAAATTTAATTTTATTTAAATCTTTAATAACATCAAAATTCTGAAATTTAGTTTTTATAATTTTATTAGACAATTTTAAATTCTGTTTAAAATAATTCATAGAATTTAAAGAAATATCAGTAAAAACCCAATTTTGATAAAATTTTAGTTTAGGTTTTAAATAGTTAAAATTTGAGCCAGTTCCTGTTCCAAGATCAATAATAGAAATAGTATTATTATGGTTAAATTTTTTATTTATTAATTCGATAATTTTTATATTTCTTGATTTTTTATCTACACTCTCTCTTAGTTTTAACCAATTGTTATTAAATTCATGCATTATTTAATACTTTTAAAAATTTACTAGCTGATTCATCTGGAGTTAAAAAATATCTTTTATTTTTTTTAACACTTTCTTTTAATTTTTGAAAGTTATCTTTATTAAAACAATTTTCTAATATTAGTTTTTGTAAATATTTAACGTTGAAACGATCAAAATATAATACCCCATTGTTTTTTAATGTTTGATTAATTGTTTTTGTATAAAAAGTGATAATAGGTTTTTTAACAATTAATGAATTTGCTAGTGACATACCAAAACCTTCATATTTACTAACTGAGATATAAAAATCTGTTTGAGAATAAAGCTTAGATAATTTTGAATCTGACACTTTTCCCAAAAAATGTATTTTTTTTGATAGTCTGTTAGTTTTAACGTATTTTTTAATTTTAATATAATAATCATTGTCTCTAGAAGTATCGCCTATTATATTTAGAGAATAATTATCAAAATTCTTAAAGACTTTTAAAAGAAAAAGATAATTTTTCCTATCAATTATACTTCCGCAAGTTAGGAAAAATAATTTATTTTTTTTATAGTACTTATATTTTTTCATTCTTAGAATACCTGGTTCAACAACTGATATTTTATGTCTTCTAATTTTAAAGTCATTAATTAATAGAGATTTAGTTTCAGATGAAGTTACAACAAAATTATTTATTAAATTTAAATATTTTTTTTCTAATTTAAAAAATTCTATAGCAGTTTTACCTTTAAATTCTAATGACAAGGGATGATGAATTAATCCCACTACCTTATAATCTTTTAATTTTTTAAATATGTCATACATGCCTTCTAGAGCGAGTCCGTCAATTACAACAGTTGACTTGCTTGGAATATATTTTAGAATTTGTAGAAAGTTTTTTAAGTCTTTTTTACTTGGGAAAGGATAATTAGATGATAGTGCAATTGGATGAATATTAATATTTTTTTTTCTACAATATGATATTATATTTTTTTCATATATATAACCTCCAGTTTTAGCATTAATATTTCCTGGATAAATAAAGTAAATTGATTTTTTCTTATTAATTAATTTGTTGCTCATAGGTGGCCCATGCAACATTGGATTCTTGTAATGATATTTTAATTTTTTTTAGTATTTTATAATCGTTGGGATAATCAATTAACAATTTATTTAATATTTTTTCACATATATTTTTAGCTAAAAACTCAGTTGAAGTGATAATATCTTTAAACTCGTCAACTTCATCTAAATTTTTATAATTATAAACTTTTAAAGTCTCCTTAAGTATAGTTGTTACAACACCTAGATCCATAATTATATTATATTCATTAAGATTATCAGTAAAAAATTCTGCATCTACCAAATAGGTTGCACCGTGCATATTTTGAGCTGGGCCAAATACCTCTCCTGGTAATGAATGGGCAATTAATATATTTTCCCTTACTTTAATAGAATACATATTTAATATTTTACTACATGCATAATTGTATTTTTATTATTTAATATCTTAAAATAATCACTTTCTAAATTAAAAAAATTACTTTCACTAGTAATTAATTTTTCTAATTTTTTATCTTTGAGAGAATCAATAGCTAATTTTAATCTTTTTTCATAATCATACTTGTTTTTCACATGATTAGGTATCTGAGATACTTGAGAACTAATTAACTTTAATCTCTTTGAATGAAAATAACCCCCTAAAGATAAAAATCCTTTTTTTAGTCCATACCAACTTGCCTCAATAATTTTACCCTCATTTACTAAAAAAGACATTGATTTTTCTAAAACTTGGTAATTTGAAGTTGTGTTGATTATAATGTTGAAATTTTTAGCATTTTTTAAATTTATAAAACTTAGTCCTAATATCTTAGCATATTTCTTTTTATTAATATTGGTATCATATACAAAAACATTTTTATAATTTTGTAGTTTAAAGAAATAAGCAGTAAGCAAACCTACTGTACCTAATCCAAATATTAATACTTTATCATTTTTATTTGAGCAAGAGTCCCAAAATATATTTATAGCAGTTTCCATATTTGCAACTAGCACATATTTTCTCAAGTTATTTTTTGGCAATAAATTTATATTTTTAATTGGAATTTCATAAATAGTTTGATGTGGAAATAAAGTAAAAATGTTTTTATTTATTAAATTTTTTGGTCCATTAATTATTTTACCCACGTTTATATATCCGTATTTTATTGGTAAATTAAAAGTCCCTTCTTGAAATGGTGCTTTCATTAATTGAAATTGACTTTTATTTACTAATCTAGATGATATTAATTTTTCAGTACCTTTACTTATTCCAGTATAAACTGTTTTTACTAAAACTGTTTTAGAATTTTTTTTATAATTAATTTTATTATTTTTTATTATTGCTTGTTTTTTTTTATCAATCCATAGAGAATATGATTTCATAATTTTCTTATAAATGTATAATAAAAAAATGTTAACAAACTTTTACGAAGATTTATCATCTAATGAAATTAAAAGAATTAGCAAAAAAACAGTATTAATTTTTCCATTTTCATCAATTGAACAGCATGGTTCTCATCTTCCAATTAATACAGATAAGAAAATATTAGAGGGTATTCTAAGTAAATTTAATAGTAAATTTAATTCAAAAAAATATCTTATAATGCCACAAATTTATATTGGGTCTGCTAGTGAACATAAATCCTACGATGGAACACTGTCTTTAAATTCTGTTGATTTTATTCAATATTCAATAAAAATAATTGAACAGCTTTGCAAAAAAAAATTTAAAAATATTTTTCTTCTTAACAGTCATGGAGGGCAAATTAGTCATCTAGATATTATTGGAAAAGAACTTAAAGCTAAATATGATGTAACAATTGTAAAAGGAACATATTTTTTATTTGATGATTTTAAAGGAATTATATCAAGAAAAGAGAAGGAGTATGGTTATCATGGTGGAGAATTTGAAACTTCTTTGATGCTATACCTGTTTCCAGAATTAGTTAATTTAAACAAATTGACTTCATATAAATACTCAACTGATTTAAAATCAAAAAAAATAATTACATTAGAGAAAAATATAAAGAAATCTTGGTTAACTGAAGAAATAAGCAAAAGTGGTATTATTGGAAATCCTAGTAATTCTAATAAAGATAAAGGAAGGAAAATTGTTGCAAAGGTTATTAATTGTATAAATAAAATTGTTAATGAGTTGTATAATTAGTCTATTATTAAAACTACTTCTTCCTCATCTCTTAAATTATTATAAAACTTAACTTCTTCATAACTAACAACTTTTGATATCAATTCAATTTTATCATTGGACGAAGAGTAATATATTGGATTAAATGTGCTATATCTTTTCTGAAACTCTAAGGCTTTATTTTTATTTAATGTCCAACTAAATCCATTACTTGATCCAGCTCTATAAACTTTATTGGTTTTTTTTAAATTCTTTTTAAAAAATTTAATTGGTTTTCTGATATTTAAAATATCTTTCCATTTATCTCTATTATGTGGTTCTGAGTTATGTTCAGACTTTGACCATGTATCAATAATAATCTGCCAATGTTCTTTATCTGTTAGAAATTTTTGATAATTAGGTAACAAATCCCATAAGCCATCAACTTTCATCCAATCATGATAAGATAATATACATTGTGATAATTCAAAAAATGACCCTTTTGTCATTAATTTATAAACTTGTTATAAATTTCATCAAAATTACATATAAATAATTCACAATTATCAAGCATATATTCTGTTATTTGGCTAAGATAAGTTCCATGACTTACTATAACAACATTTTCACTATTAATATTTTTTAATGAAATAAGAAACTTCCTTAATCTTAGATAGATATCATTATGATTTTCTTGATTAATTATTTTTTCATTAATAGGAATATTATTGTTCCACCAATAATCTGATAGATTGGAGAAATCATAGCCTTTAAATTCTTTTCTTAATATTTTAGGTTGTCTTCCAACATCACAAGAATGGTAAAGTTGTTCTCTAATTAGAGGATCTAAAATAGGCTTTTTATTTGGAAAAACTAAAGAAAATGTTTCCATAGTTCTTGTTAATGGTGAGCAAAAATATTTATCAAACGATAAATCTTTAATTTTTTTTGAGAGCTTTAATGCCTGTTCTTTACCTCTTTTTGTGATTCGTGCATCATAATAGTATGTTGGATTATCTAAGTCGGCTGCAGCGTTAGCTTCGGATTCTGCATGTCTTATTAAATATAATTTCATAAATTTTAAATAGTTTAAAGATTACAAAGTTAAACTAAAATGATAGTTAAACTTTCATATAGATAAAAAATTTTTTATTTCTTTGATGCAACTGCAAGCAATAAAGGTATTATCATGACTAGTGTCATTAAAACTGATGGGTTAAATAACCAATACAATACTCCAATTGAAAAGATTAGCATCCAAAATTCGTTTTTATAAAAAAATTTCATAATTTATAATAGTATTAATTCAAATTTTTATCTATTAGAACTTGTTTAACAGTTTCACCCATTACAGAAGGATTTTTAGATATTGTAACTCCACATTCTTTTAATAATTCAACTTTTTCTACAGCACTTTCACCATAAGCTGAAACAATGGCACCTGCATGTCCCATTACTCTTCCCTTAGGTGCAGTTAAACCAGCAATATAGGCTATAACTGGCTTATTCATATTCTCTTTAGCAAATTGACCTGCTGCAACTTCTTGTGGACCTCCAATTTCTCCAATCATTAAAACGGCTATAGTCTCATCATCAGATTCAAATTTTTCTATAATATCTCTAAAAGAACTTCCATTAATTGGATCTCCTCCAATACCTACACTTGTTGAAACTCCGATATCCAAATCTTTTAGTTGTTGAGCTGCTTCATAACCTAAAGTTCCTGACCTACTCACAATTCCTATCTTACCTTCTTTGTAAATATGACCTGGCATTATACCTAACATAGATTTACCAGGGCTAATTATGCCCGCACAATTTGGACCAACTAGACCCATTTTTTTGTCTTTTGAGTATCTTCTCATGTATCTTTTTATTTTGACCATATCATGAGATGGAATACCATCTGTAATAGCTACACAAGTTTTAATACCTGCATCAGCAGCTTCCATTGCTGAGTCAGCTGCAAAGGCAGGTGGTACAAAAAGTATAGAGGTAGATGCACCTGTTTGATCAACAGCTTCTTTAACTGTATTAAATACTGGGAGATTTAAGTGAGTCATACCACCTTTTCCTGGAGTAACACCACCAACTATATTAGAGCCATATTTAATCATTTCTTCTGCATGAAATGTACCTATCTTGCCAGTGAAACCCTGTACTAATATTTTCGTATTTTTATGAATTATTATCGACATTAATTACCTAGAGCCTCTACTGCCTTATTTGCAGCATCTTCCAATGTGCTAGCTTCAATGTAATTTATCTTACTTTTTTTTAAAATTTCATTTCCTTTTTCAACATTTGTTCCAGCCAGCCTAATAACTAAAGGTAGAGAAATTTCTATTTTATCTAATGCTTGGACTATTCCTTCGGCAACCCAATCACATCTGTTTATACCAGCAAAAATATTTATTAATATTACTTTAACTTTTTTATCCATAGAAATAAGTTTAAAAGCTTTAACTATTTTTTCTGGAGTAGCCCCTCCTCCAACATCTAAGAAATTTGCTGGTTCACCTCCAGCTAGTTTTATCATATCCATAGAAGCCATCGCTAATCCAGCACCATTAATGATATTACCAATATTTCCATCAAGACTTACATAATTCATACCCCTGTCAGAGGCATAAACTTCATTAGAATTTTCCTGAGTTTTATCTCTTAGTTCTGAAATCTCATCCCTTCTAAACATTGCATTATTATCAAAACTCATTTTACAATCTAAAGCAAAAATTTCATCTTGTTGAGATACGACCAATGGATTAACCTCAACCATTGTTGCATCAAGTTCACTAAATGCTTTATAACAACCAATAATAGTATTTGCAGCTCTTGAAATTAGTTTTGGTTCAATTCCTAAACCAAATGCAATCTCTCTAGCTTGAAATTGTTGAATGCCGACTGCAACTTCAATTTTACTTCTAATAATTGTTTCAGGTTTTTCTTTTGATATTTCTTCAACACTCATACCTCCCTCTGTGGAAGCAACAACCATTATGCTTTCTGATGATCTATCGAATACCAATCCCAAATATAATTCATGCTTAATATCTGTAGCTTCCTCAATATATATTCTATTAATTATTTTACCCTCTGGTCCTGTTTGATTAGTAACAAGTTTTTTTCCTAATAATTTATCTGTAGCATCTGCTACTTCTAAAGGTGAGTTACAAACTATTATACCACCTGCTTTACCCCTTGCTCCTGAATGTACTTGTGCTTTAACAACCCATTTGGAACCACCAATTTCTCTAGCTTTATTTTCTGCATTCTCAGGACTGTATACTATTCCACCAGTTGGTATTTTAACTCCAAAATCAGATAATATTTTTTTAGCTTGATACTCGTGAATATCCATTATTTACCTTCAATTAATTTGTTAATATTTACAATGTTTTCAGCCATCCTTGAAGAAGCTGCATCAATCATTCTTCCATCAAGTTGAGCGGCGCCTTTGCCTTCAGCTGCAGCTTTATCTAATTCATCTAAAATACGCTTTGCTTTATCTACTTCATTTTTTGGAGGAGAAAAAACTTCATTTGCTAAATCGATTTGTGAAGGATGAATTGCCCACTTTCCTTCAAAACCAATAGCTGCTGCTCTTTTGGCAGCATCTAGGTAACCCTCTTTGTCATTAAAATCTCCAAATGGACCATCTATTGCTCTTAGTCCATATGATCTACACGTCATAACAAGTGTAGACAAACCATGGTGCCATTGATCTCCAGGATAATCTGGGTTTAGTCCACCTATTACAACTGTTCTAGCTCTCATACTTGCAGCATAATCAGCAACGCCAAAATGCAGTGCTTCCAGTCTTGAACTTGATGTAGCAATAGATTGAATATTAGACATTCCAAGTGCGGTTTCAATTAGACATTCCAATCCTATAGTATTTTGAAATTTTTTATTTTGCTCTATTTGGTTAAGCATACAGTCTACCATATATACATCTGAGGCAGAGCCAACCTTTGGTATTAACAAAGTATCAACTTTATCTCCTACTTCTTCAATAATTTCAATCACATCACGATACATGTAGTGGGTATCTAATCCATTTATTCTAATTGAGATAGTTTTGCCATTATCTTTCCAATTAAGTTCTTTTATTGCAGTTATAACATTCTTTCTTGCATCTATTTTATCGTTTGGAGAAACGGCATCTTCTAAATCTAAAAAAATGTAATCTGCATTTGAGTTTAATGCTTTCTCAAACATTTTTGGGGAAGAGCCTGGGACTGCTAATTCACTTCTTTGAAGTCTTGATTTGGCTGGTTTGTAATATAAATGACTCATAAAAGTGAGTTTTTATATTTCATTAATTTTATAAAAGCGATAAAAAAATACTTAATTTTGATATAAATTTATTTCTTTAATGCAGTCTTCATCATTGTTTTTTGGATTATTAACATTTTTAGACACTGGAAAATAATCAATATCTTCTTCAACAACACTTTTATTGTTTTCAAGAAATTTATTATCATAATCATTCAAAAACTCTAAACCTTCATTGTATGACATTATTAAGGGCATTCTAGAGTGAATTTTAGAAAGATTTTCATTAGCTTCTTTAGTAATTATGCAAGCAACATTTGTTTTAATATTATTTTTAATTTCTTGTCGCCATATTCCTCCAAAAAACATTAATTCATTCTTTGGAATTGAAATAAAATATGGTTGTTTGCTGTTGTCAATTTTTTTCCATTCAAAATAACCATTAGATATTATTAAACATTTTCTTTTAATAAGTGACTCTTTAAATAAATATTTTGACACTATAGTTTCAATTCTTGCGTTAATAACAAATTGAGTAATATTATTTTGTTTATTAAAATAGCTAAAACTCCAAAATAAATTGTCTACGAAAATATTATTATTATTTTTATAGATTACATTAATTAAATTCGATGGAGAAATATTATAAGATTTATTAGAATAATTTAATAATTTTGAATAGGGAAATAATTTTAATATTTTTTCTTTTTTTTCAATACTTACAAACCTACCGCACACTAAGAAGCCTGTGAAAGTGGCATGGGCCTGGAAACACCAACGGTCATCCAGCAGTCTTTAAATTGACTATTCTCACTTACTTTCTCAACTGTCCATTCAAAACCATATTTTTTTCCATTGACATCAGTTAACTCTACAAAATAATAGGAGGTGGTTTCTTTTTCCTCTACAGGTATAATATTGTGCTCCAAATGATCGATCATCATTGAATATGATGGATTTTTAATCATTCTAATAAAATTATTTAAAGGTCCAGTAACTTTTCTATTATTAGGATGGGCAAATTCCCAAGTTTGCTCTATTCCTGCATTTTCAAAAGGTGAATTATTTTTTTGAAGAGCTTTCAGTTGAATTGATATAACATCTTTTGCACTTATTGTTGGATCTGGTTTAATCATTTCAGCATTAACATTTAAAGAAATTAGTAAGAATAAAATAATATATAAAATTTTTTGCATTATTAAAAAATAGTGTAATTATATCATAAAACAATATGCATATTTATGATTTAATCCAAGGACTAATCATCGGATCCACCTTGATTATTGCTATTGGTCCCCAAAATTTGTTTGTAATTAATCAAGGATTAAAAAAAACATTTGTATTTACTGTAGTTCTGTTTTGTAGCCTTTCTGACAGTATTTTAATTATAATTGGTATAAATATATCAAGTATAATTGTGGGCATAAATCCAAATACAATTATTATATTAAAAATTTTAGGAGGCATTTGGTTAGTATTTTATGGATTAAATAAAATTAGATATGTTAATAAAATAAGAAATTTACAAAATATCGATACAATTGAAAGTGATTTTAAAAAAATTCTAATAAACTTATTTCTAATAACTTATGCTAATCCTCATGTATATTTAGATACAATTGTATTAATAGGTTCAATCTCGACGAATTTTAATAGTCAATTATTCTTTGGAATAGGCGCAGTGATGGCAAGCTTTATATTTTTCTTTGCTTTAGGTTATTTGTCTAAACTTTTATCTAAATATATATATTTAAATAAAACCTGGTTTTGGATAGATTTAGTTGTAGGATTATTAATGATTATATATGGAATTAAATTTATATTTTTTTAAAAAAATTTTCTAAATTTTCGCAAACATTATCAACATTTTGCCTATTAAATACTAAAGGTGGCTTTATTTTTATAACATTATCATAAGGGCCATCAGTACTTAATAGGATTCCGTTATTCCTCATAAAATTTATAATCTTTTTTGCTAATTGCTTATTTGGTTTTAGTTGATTTGAATTTTTTATAATATCAATTCCTATAAATAACCCTCTACCTCTCACTTCACTTATATATTTTTTGTTTTTACGTTTGATTTTTTCCAACTTATTTAAAAAATAGTTACCCACACTTAATGCATTCTCTTGAAGTTTTTTATTTTCAATAACTTCCAATACTGATTTTCCTACAGCACAAGATACTGGATTACCTCCAAATGAATTAAAATACTCCATACCATTATTAAATGATGAGGCAATTTTTTCTGTGGTTACTACAGCAGCAATAGGATGACCATTACCCATTGGTTTACCTAAAGTAACAATATCTGGTATAACTTGATGCTCCTGGAATGACCAAAAATTATTGCCTACTCTTCCAAATCCAGTCTGGACTTCATCTACAATACATAAAGCTTTATTCTTTCTAACTTCCTTGAAAACTTCCTTTAAATAATTTTTTGGTAGTATGACCTGACCTCCACATCCTAAAATACTCTCAACAAATAAACATGATAATTTATTAATTTTAGATTGATTATTTATTTTTTCTTTTGCTTCATTTATATATTTCTTAATCCAATCTTTATTTCTATACTGCCATTTTCCTCTCAAAGGGTCGGGCATCTGTAAAACATGTACGTATTTCTTTTTGCCTAATCCACCTTTTCCATCAAATTTGTAAGGACTAAGGTCTATTAAAGAATTTGTATGACCGTGATATGCATTATCAATTACAAATACATCTTTTGCTTTTGTGTATGTCTGAGCAATTCTATAAGCTAAATCATTAGCTTCAGATCCTGTACAAACGAAAAAAATTTTATTTAATTTTTTAGGAAATTTACTAAGTAGTTTGTCACTATATTGATTAATAATATCATATAAATACCTTGTATTAGTATTTAACTTTAAA
The DNA here is from genome assembly GCA_902630465.1 of uncultured Alphaproteobacteria bacterium. Lineage (GTDB taxonomy): Bacteria > Pseudomonadota > Alphaproteobacteria > HIMB59 > CACPNW01. Next base: position 88,729 of record CACOVJ010000002.1, read on the forward strand.
TTTTGATTAATCATTGCATTATGTACATGAGAGTTTGAATGACCAACATGTGATATATTATTTACACAATCTAAATATCGTCTACCATAACGATCAAAAAAATATTGATCTTTTGCTTCAAGCATATGTAATGGATGATCATAAGAAATTGATAAATTGTGGGAAATATTTGTTTTTCTTGTTTTTAAAATAGTTTTGAAATCTTGTTTATTATTAAAAAAAGAATTTGGTATTTTAAGAATTAAATTTGGATCAGGCGATATTTTGGACCATACATCAATTAAATATTCTTCCCCAACGCCTGGAAAGTTATTTTTTTCACCCAATAAATCCAAGATAATTTGAAAGTGTAAATGGGGAAGCCAATTGCCGTTTTCCTTAGTTTGACCAATTTTACCAATCCAATCACCTTTTTTGACCTTTTTACCTATTTTTAATTTTTTTAATATTATTTTTGATAGATGACCGTAAAGTGTATAAAATTTAGTCTTTTTAAATTCATGTTCTAGAACAAGTGTTGGGCCGTAGTCATACTTAAAGGCATTATTTTTAAGAATCTTTATCTTACCATCAATAGGTGCGTATAAATCTGTTCCATGCTCAATGAATATATCTACTCCTAAGTGAATATTGCGTCTTTGATTGTTATTTAGTTTTGAAATAAAATTGACACCTTTGTATACTTTTCTTTTTTCTTTATATAATCCAATTCCAATATTTGAATTATCATTTTTGTATATTTTATTAACTCTGCTATTTATTTCACTATTAGTTGGATTACCTTTAAGTAATTTTGAAGTTGAATTTAGTTTTAAAATAGATTTATTTACGTCAAGCAAATTAAAACTAAAAATATTCGCAAAATCACTATTTTTTAAAAACGTAATAATTTCATTATAATTTTTAATAGTTGAATAACCACAAATATTTCTAATAATATAAATTAAAAACTGAGTTGGTATTTTATCTAATTTTTCTAAAAGAGCCCATGCATCATTTTCACTAATACTTAGATATTTATTTGTAGGATATTTAATTCTTTGTTTCTTTGCCATTACAACTGTAATCATAAGTCTAGATTTACTTAAAGAGATCAGAGAATTAATTTCATCTTCGGTAATTGAAAATATTTTATGATATTCAGAAATTATATTCTGTAATGTTGAAAAAATATTATTATTATTCATTAAAGCATAAGATAAGCAAATGGCTAAATCATTTATTGTAGGTGCATAAATAGAGTCGCCGTAATCTAAAAGACCATTTATCTTATTATTTTTAACAACAAGATTATAATTATTAGGATCTGAATGAGTAATAGAATATCTTAATTTTTTTAGATTATTTTTAACTAATTTTTTGTATTCCAAGAAACAATTATCTAAAATTAATTTTTTATTTCCAGTAAAATTATTTATTTCTTTATAAATCCAATCTATTTTAGAGGGATCCCAAATAAATTTTCTATAAGCATCTTTATCAAAAAAAGATTTCAATTGAGCTGAAGTCATACCAATTAAGTTGCCTAATGATTTTTCAATATTAGAATTAATTTTTATATCACCATACATTCTTCCATCTATGTAAGATAATATTCTAACAAAACAGTCTCTATTTTTTGTATCTAGATATTTTACTATTTTTTTATGAAAAATTTTTGGGATATATTCTTTAAGTTCCCTAGTAGCACTTAAATGTTTAATTAATCTATCTTGATATTGAAGAATATTTAAATTTTCAGAAGGGTTTGAGATTTTGAGTACATATTTTTTTTTATTCTGTATAGATATTGTAAAATTTACGTCTCTTTCACTATTTAATTTGTTCAGGGTAAAGGATTTATTTCGTAAGAATGAATAATTGGTTTTTAACCATTTAATTAAATGGTTTTTTTCAATTATAGGTGGCTCAACATCAAAAACTGACATAAAAGGTGTATAATTCATAATGACAAAATCTAAAAACATTTTTGTTTGTATTGGGGCAATTCATCACGATTATTTATTAAATTTAAAAAATAGCATTATAAATAATCGTACAAATCCAATAACTCATAATTACAGAATTGGAGGTGTTGCCTACAATGTTGCAGAATTAATATCAATTTTTGATAAAATTCAATTTTATAGTCTTTCAATTAATAAAGAATTACAAGATAAAATTTCAAAAAATATATCAGTAAAAAAAATTAATAATAAAAAATCAGAAAGATACTATGTAGCATTATCTGATAAAAATAATAAATTTATATTAGGGCTTGCAAATACAGATGTGTATGAAAATACAAAATTGTATAAAATTCCAAATATAGTAAATAAATATATTGTATTTGATCTAAATTTTTCAAAGAATTTTATCGAAAATGCAATTAATAAACTTTCGAATAGAAACAAAATTATTGTGTGCGCAACATCAGTTCACAAAATTATGAAAATAAAAGAAATAATCAGTAGAATTGATATAATTTTTCTGAATAAAGCTGAATTAATTAAATTAACAAATAGAGATAGTATAGAACGAGGAGTAAGAAAGATTTTAATGATTAATAATAAAATTAAAATTGTAGCTACAAATTCTAAAAATAATGTAATTTATGGAGACAATAAATCAATTATAAAATTAACGCCTCCAAAAATTAAAGTTAAAAATGAAAATGGTGCAGGTGATGCTCTAGCTGGTATGATGTTATATTTGTTATCAAAAGGATATGATAAAGAACAAATTTTAAAATATTCAGTAGCATGTGGATCTTATTATGCTAATGGGAATAAATTAACTTCAAAGAAAGATTTATTAAAAATAAAGAATATTTCTAGACGTGTAAAAATAAAGTAAGATGAATAATTTATTTGAAATTAGTAATCATGTTCAAAAAGCAATAGATTTAAAAAAACCTATAGTTGCTCTAGAAAGTACACTAATTAGTCATGGATTACCTTATCCAGATAATATTAAAGTAGCTAAAGAGTCAATAAGTGCTGTAGAAGATAATGGTTCAATTGCTGCAACAATTGGAATAATAAATGGTAAAGTTAAGATTGGATTAAATGAAGATGAAATAAACATACTTGCAAAAGATAATAATGTTCAAAAAGTATCAAATCATAATATAAATTTATCAATATTTAAAAAAGAAAATGCTGCAACAACTGTAGCAAGCACAATATCAATAGCATCAACATTTGGAATAAAATTTTTTGCCACAGGTGGAATTGGTGGTGTACACTTAAATGCAGAAGATACATATGACATATCTGCTGATTTATATTCATTGTCAGAACATTCTAATTATGTAATTTGTAGTGGAGCTAAATCAATCTTAGACTTAAATAAAACTTATGAATTTTTAGAAACATTAGGAATAACTAGAATTGGTTATAAAACTGATTATATGCCAGGTTTTTGGTATTCTGAAACTAAACATCAAGTCGATAATAATTTTGAAAAAGTATCTGATATTAGTAATTTTTTGAAATTAAATTCAAAACTGAAACATAATAAATCAATACTCATTTTTAATAAGGTTCCTGAAATAAATGCTATAAGTAAAGAGCAAATTAATGAATGGATAAGTATTGCTTTAGTAAGAGCAAAAAAAAATAAAATTAGTGGTAAGGCGCTCACACCATTTCTAATAAAAGAAATTAATAATTTTTCTAATAATAAAACTTTAAAAGCGAATGTTTCTTTAATTATAAATAATGCTAATTTAGCTGGAAAAATTGCTAAAAATTTTTATTCTTAAGGTAGACAAGACAACTTATTTTTTAGTAATTCAAAAAATTTTTTGTCATCAGCATGACTCATCACCATGCAGTTTGGTTTTCTTTTTGTGACGCCAAGCCAATCAACGATAGTTTCTCCACGTGTCAATTTAGAATTTTCTTCAACAATAACATTAACTAACTTACCTTTAAAAATGTTTGGTTCTAATAAATAGGCAATTACGCATGGATCGTGAAGAGGAGTATCTTCAGTTTCGTATAATTTTTTGTGAAATATTGTATAAAATTCCATAAGTTCTCCAAAAAATTTAGAACTTTTATTATTATTTTCATTCATAGAATTAATAATCATTTTATTTACATTAACCTGATGAGTAACATCTAGACCCATCATGGTTAAAGGTATACCTGAATCTAGTACAATATTTGCAGCATGCGGATCTACATAAATATTAAATTCTGCAGAAGGAGTTGTATTTCCTAAGCACATTGCTGCTCCACCCATAAAAACTATTTCTTTTATATTATTCTTTATTGATGGATCTTTTTGAAGACTTAATGCAATATTAGTAAGTGGCCCTGTAGGACATAAATATATTTGATCAGAAGTTGATTTACATGTTTCAATTATAAAATCTATCGCACTCTGCTCTTGTACATTATAATCAGGGTTAACTATTATAGGATCACCTTTTTTATCTAGCCCTGTTTTTCCATGGACATATTCTGCTGTAAATAAATCATAATGTATTGGTTTATTTGAACCAGAAAAAATTTTCAAATCAGTTCTTTCAATTAATGTACAAACTTTTAATGCATTATTTACTGTATTATTTAATCCTGAATTTCCACCTACACAAGTTATACCAAGTATCTCAATCTCTGAAGAAGCTGCCGCTAGCATTATAGCTACAGCATCATCATGACCCGGATCACAATCTAGAATAATTTTTTTAATCATTCATGAAACTTTTTAGAGGAAGTTCAGGTCTTTGTAGCCAATTCCAATCAGGATATTCGTAGTTTTGATCAATGACATGAATTGTATATGCATGTCTTGAATTTGGACTAGTATTTTCACAAGAATAATGAGGAAGTCTCCCATGTAATAAAACTAGAGATCCTTTTTTTACCTCAACAAATGTATCTGTTTCTGGAAATTCTTCATTATTAATATCTAACATTTTCATTTTACCATCAACTTTTTTAAATAATTTTCTAAGAGGGCCTCTGTGACCGCCACTAGCTACTTGCAAACATCCGTTACTTTTATTAGCATCTTCTAAGGCAAACCAAAAACCTACTGTACTTTCTGGTTTAGTATAGAGAAATGTAGAGTCTTGATGGCAGACCACCTCACCTCCTATCTTTGGTTGTTTAAAAATATACATAGACTGAAGTAATTTTGGTTTTTGAAACCCAATTTTTAAAGCTATATCTTGAAGTTCTTTTTTATGAGAGAATTCATAAAATACTTCATCTAAATCATGTAAAGCGTGACCAATCTTGTTAACAATAAAATGTTTATTTTTGTCAATATTATTTTTTTCTAAATCTGCTTTTTCTTCAAAAAAAAATCTAATCTTATCTCCAGAGTCTAAAAAATATCTGTCATCATTATGAGATTGATTAACTGTATCAAAAATAGAATTTTGATTGTTTAAATTATTATTTTCAATTAGGTAACTTGACCTTTCAATTATTTTATCACATTCTTCAGAACTATTAAAATCCTCAATTACTAGGTATCCATTTTCGTTCCAAAAATTAATCATTTCTTTATTAATTGGTAAATCAGTTTTGTTGAAATAATTCATTAAATACCTATTAGCTTAGTTAAAAAGGGTAATCCAACTTTAATTAAATTTAAAAGCTGTGGTATTAAAAATTTACCAGAGGTAGCAAGAAAAAATAGCAAGCCAGCTACAACAACTATCAAAATTAAGTTTCTATATAATTTAGAGTTTCCAAATGAACTAGATTTTGCTCTAGATCTTAAAATAAATAAAATCATTATAATTACTGCTAAAACAATTAACAATCGGATCATATCTTTTTTCTATATTTAGATAATACAATTTGCAATCTTAAATATTTATTAATAAATATTAAATATTAATTAAAATGATTAGATTAAGTTTATTAGTATTATCAATATTTTCTTTAATTTATGGAGTGTATTTTCTATTCTTTCCCTCCAATTTTGTGAAAATAACGGCTGCTGAAGAAATAAATATTGCTTGGTTAAGAAATATAGGAGCGTCTATTACTGGATTATTGTTTATAGGATTAATGTATATTTATATTAATCCTAAAAAATCTCAAAAATTATTAACTATAATATCAATTACTTCTATTATTCAAACTTCTGCTTTGATTTACTCAAGACTATTTAACGAATTTTCAGCCAAAAAACTTTTTTTAATTGATTTAACTATATATAGTGCGTTGATTGTATCAATTTATTTAGTCTTTATTTCAATTAAGTTTAAAAGAATATTTAATTAGTTTTCTGAGTATTTATTTTATAAAATATTCTAATAATTAAAATTAATGCTAAAATTATTAAAATAACTATTATTTCAATTGAGAAAATATTTTTAAAAGAAAAGGATTTGATTTCTAATAAATTAGATATTTTGTCTCCAACATATGAAAATATTAAAAAATAGGGGGTAAAACCAATTAAAGAAGACAAAATAAATTTAAATTTTGAAATTTCTAAGGTTGATATAAATAAATTTTGAACAATAAGAGGTATTCCAAATATTATTCTAATAAGTATTAGATATTCAAAAGAAGATTTCTTCATAATTTTATTTAATTTATCAATATATTTTGAGAGATAATTATTAAAAAAATTTAAAAAGAAATATTTTGATATTATAGTAAAAAATAAACTACCAATAGTTATAGAAACAATATTTATAATAAACCCAATATAAAATCCAAAGAAAAAACCTGAAGATAAGGTTACGATTAAACCGCCTGGTAGTGAAAGAAAAAAAAATAATAAGCAAAATAAGAAATATAATATCAATGTTAATAAATAATTTTGATCAACTAATAGTTGAGTATAATTTAACATAATGAAAATATAATCAATCATTTTATAATACTGTAGCCTTTAAAGTATACATAAGAGGTAATTATAAAAGATACAAATATAAAAGATAAAATATAAATATTCTGATCAAATTGAAAAATAAATTCATCATCAAAACAGCTACGAAAAAATGTGACTACATAATAATATGGATTATAATATAAAATAAATTTAAAATTTTCTGGCAGGTATGTAATGGAAAAAAATGTACCAGATAAGAAATTTAATGGTGTAACAAAAAAATTAGAGAAAGTACTCTGTGTGTCCCATGTATTAAATAAAATTCCTACAAAGCAACCCAAACATGCAAAAAATATTATAACAACAATTAAATAATAACAAAAAAATACATAATTAATAATTTTAATATCAATTAAAAATGAGAAAATAATTAGATTACATATTGCTATAATAAAACCTATAATTATTAAGCTGATTAATAATGAAATCAATATTTCAATTCTTGATATCGGAGCAATTAGCCAATCGTCTAATGAGCCAATTTGTTTCATATTAACCAGAGTAACTGATGGATTGTCATAACTTTCTTGAGCTACAATCATTATTATTAAACCTGGTGCAATAAATTGGACAAATGATTTTGAGTCTATAGATAAAGAGTAATAATTTTCTATTGTCAAAAAAACTAAAATAAAAAGTATATTAGTTGTGATTGGAGCTAATAAAGAATATTGATATTCATAAAAAAATTCTTTTAATCTGAATGCAATTATTGAATAAATTGCACTGTAGCTAATCATATTGAATTATTTTGAAAAATATTTTTTTACTAATTCAACCCAAAAATTTACTCCTAATGGTAAAAGATTATCATTAAAATCATACTTAGTTGTATGAAGATGAGACTTATGATTGTCATCACCTTGTCCAAGATATAAATAAGTACCAGGTTTTTCCTCTAGCAAATAAGAAAAATCTTCTCCCCCCATTGATGGATCAATATTTGTTATAACCTTGTCTTCACCAACCAAACCCTTTGCTACATTAGATGCGAAAATACTCTCTTTTTTTGAATTTATTGTAGGTGGATATTTATTCACTAAATCAAATTGAATTTTAATTTCAGCACCGTGTGCTTCAGCAATACCTTTGCATAATTCCCCTAATCTTTTTTCAATATAAGACCGTGTTTCTTTTTTGAAAGTTCTTATTGTTCCTCCCATTTTTACTTGGTCATCAATAACATTATAAGCTGTTCCAGCATTAATTTTAGTAATACTAATTAACGCCTTATCAACAGGATCTGTTGATCGACTTATTATGGTTTGAACAGCAGAAATAACTTGCGCAGATATTACAACAGGATCAATTGCTAAATGAGGTGAAGCAGCATGACCCCCTTTTCCCCTAACTATTATATCAAATTCATCCACTGCAGCCATCATAGGTCCGCTATTTACTCCAAAAGTTCCAAATGGAAGTTCAGGCCAATTGTGAAGAGCATATACCTCATCAATTTTAAAATCTTTAAACATCCCATCATCAATCATTTTTTTTCCTCCGGCAAATCCTTCTTCACCAGGTTGAAAAATAAAATAGACTCTGCCGTCAAAATCATTATTTTCACTTAAATATTTTGCTGCTCCAAGAAGCATTGTAGTATGCCCATCATGACCACAAGCGTGCATCATACCTTTATTTGTAGATTTATGATCAAATTCATTTTTTTCAGGCATTGGTAAAGCATCGAAGTCAGCACGTAACCCTATTGTTTTTTCATTCGTTTTTTTATTACCATCAACCCAAGCAACTATACCAGTGTTTGAATATCCATCCTTAAAATTTACATTAAATTCTTTTAATTTATTCTTAATATATTTAGATGTTTCATACTCTTCTAATCCAATTTCAGGTATTTTATGTAATTCATGACGCCATTCTGTCATTTCGTTTAACATTTGATTAATACTATTAATAATTGGCATTAAAATATCCCAAATAATCCTTTTTTATTTAGTTTATCTTCGCAACTTTTTAATTGTTTATTAAACATATTCGTATTTCTTTCTACAGTTTTAGCTACTTCAATCAACCATTCTTTACTCTTAAATGTTTCTTTAGACCAGCCATTTTGACCCTCGTGATATGCTAAATATTGATTGTAATAATCTTTTTTCGATATACCAACCATATTTTCTGATTGAGTCGTGTACCAACCAATAAAATCAGTTACATCATTAAAATTAGCTCTTGAAGCATTTTGATTTCCTGTTTTATTTTTATACCAATCCCAAGTTGGATTAGTAATTTGAGCATAACCAAAAGCAGTTGATGGTCTTGAACTTGGAATAAAACCTAACAATTTTTTTCTTTTTGGTTTAGCAAATTGTGTAAAAGATGATTCTTGTTTGATAATAGCTAATTGAAAAGCAATTGGCGTTTCCCATTTATCATATGATTTTTTAGTAGCTTTATACCAATTTTTCTTTTGATCAAATATAATACAACTGTCAGCTGTATTAGTTAGTTGATTAGAAGTGCAAGCATAAAGAAAAATAATTGAAATACATATTATTTTAAGAAAATTATCTAACCTCATAAAAGACATAAATATCATAATTTTTGATTATATAGTCTTAAATGTGTCAAAAAATTATTGCTTACTATTGAATTATCAATATGAATGCTTAAATCTTAAAAAATGGCACAAAATTCAAAAGAAAAGCTATCCTTTCAGGCAGAAGTAAGCAAACTTTTAGATCTTGTGGCGAATTCTCTTTACAGTGAAAGAGAGATATTTTTACGTGAACTAATCTCAAATGCTGCCGATGCTTGTGAAAAATTAAGATACCAATCACTTTCAAAAAAAAATCTTTTAAAGGATGAAAAAGATTTAAAAATTAATATTCGAGTTTCCAAAAAGAAAAAAATTATTGAAATTGAAGACAACGGCATAGGTATGTCTAAACAAGATTTAATAGATAATCTTGGTACTATTGCAAGATCTGGAACTAGCAAGTTTATTGAAACTATGAAAAACAAAAAAGAGGGTGATATATCGGCTATTGGCCAATTTGGTGTTGGCTTTTATTCATCATATATGGTTTCAGATAAAGTTGATGTATTATCAAAGGATGCCGAAAATAATGAAACAAATATTTGGTCATCAAATGGAAAAGAAAGTTATTCAATTGAAAATGCTAAGAAGGAAAAAAGAGGTACATGCATTACTCTAAATATTAAAAAAGATGCTGATGAATTTTTAGACTCTTTTAGATTAAGAACAATAATTACCAAATATTCAAATTATATTCCTTTTCCAATTTATCTAAAAGATCTTGATGATAAAGAGAAAGAGGAAAAAATTAATGAAGGTAGTCCATTATGGTTAAAAGATAAAAAAGAAATTAAAGATGAGGATTATAAACAATTCTATAATAATATTTCTTTTAACTTTGATGAACCTCTTAGAACAATTCACTACAATGCTGAAGGTGTAATTAGTTATAAAGCTTTAGTTTATTTTCCTACAAATCAGCCAATGGACTTATTTAATGCTGATAGAAAAAATAAAATTAAATTATATGTTCAAAAAGTATTTATTACAGATGAATGCGAAGATATCATACCAAACTGGTTAAGATTTATACCTGGAGTAGTAGACTCACAAGATATTTCTCTAAATATTAGTAGAGAAATGTTACAAAATAATCCTATAATTACTAAAATAAAAAAAGGCTTAACAAATAAAATACTAAGTGAAATTGAATATTTAGCAAAAAAAGAGAAACCTAAATTTGAGACTTTTTGGAATAATTTTGGGCCAGTATTAAAAGAAGGTCTATATGAACATAATGATCATCATGAAAAAATACTTCCTCTGCTTAGATTTGAAAATTCAATAAATGATAATAAAATTTCATTAGAAGAATACATTAAAATAATGGCAAAAGATCAAAAAGAAATTTATTACTTTTCCAATACCGATAAAAATCACATTAAAAACTCACCTCAACTGGAAGTTTTTTCAGATAAAAAAATCCCTGTTCTATTTATGATTGATGCAGTTGATGAATTTTGGATTCAAAATGTAAATAAATTTAAAGATCTTGAATTTAAATCAATTACTAAAGGAAAAGTAGATGTTTCAAAAGTTGGAGAAAATACAAAAGATAATAAAGACAAAGATAAAAAAATAGATAGTAAAATCAATGATTTAATTAATATTCTTAAAACAGAACTTAAAGAAAATATATCAAATGTTATAATTTCTGACAGACTAACAAAGAGCCCAATACTACTTGTTGCAGAAGAAACAGGCATGGACATTAATATGGAAAAATTAATGAAAATGCATAATCAAAAAACTCCTGATTCAAAAAAAATTTTGGAAATTAATCCAAATCATCCCATGATAATCAACTTATCAAATAATTTAACTAAAATTGATCATAAAAAAATGTCAAATCTTATATTAGATCAAGCTAATATTCTTGATGGAAACATATTATCCAATCCTACTGGATATTTAGAAAATCTAACTGAAATCTTTATTAAGTAATTGAATTAACGACATTATTATTTTTAAAATATTCGCAGAACTGATTGGCAACCATTTCAGCCACAACTATTTGAGCTTCATCAGTTGAAGCTGCTATATGAGGTGTTAAAATTATATTTTCTAAATTAAATAGCTCACTTTCTTCAAGAGGTTCTTTTTTAAAGACATCTAAGGCAGCTCCTTTAATTAAATTATTTTTAAGTGCTTGAATTAGATCATTTTCATTAATTAAACCACCTCTTGCTGTATTAACTAATATACAATTCTTTTTCATCATATTAAGTTCGTCTTTAGTAATAATTGAACTACCATCTTTATTTGGCTTACAATGGAAAGAAATAATATCAGAATTTGATAAAATATTAGTTAAATTGCTCGAGTCATATTTTTTAAAATTATCTTTTATAGAATTAAAATGAGATGAATAAATATAAACTTTCATACCTAATGCATAAGAGATTTCAGCTACTCTTTTTCCAACATTACCAAATCCTACAATTCCTATTTTTTTACCTTTTAGTTCATTTCCCTTCATTTTCTTTTTTTCCCATAATCCTCTATGAGTTGTGTCATTAGCAGAAGGTATTTTTCTTAGTAATGCAAAAATTAACCCAATAGTATGTTCAGCAGTTGCATTTGTATTGCCACCAGGCGTGTTCATGACAATAATATTTTTACTTTTTGCTGCTTCAACATCAATGTTATCAACCCCTGCTCCTGCTCTACCAATTATTTTTAAATTTGTTGCTGCTTCAATTATGTCATCAGTTACCTTAGTAGCTGACCTGACTATAAGGCCATCATAATTTGCAATTATATTTTTTAATTCATCTGGTGTTAAGTTTGTCTTTGTTTCAACATCAAGATTATTTTTTAAAAGAATTTCTGATGCAATATTATCCATTGCATCTGAAATCAATATTTTAGGCATGTTTTGTTTTTATTTCGTTATATGCCCAATCAATCCAAGGAAGTACTAATTCAACATCCGAAGTTTGAACTGTTCCACCTGCCCATATTCTGAATGATGGAGGAGCTTTTGGATAACCATTACAATCTAATCCAACATTATTTTCAGATAATAATTTGCATATTTCAGCCATAACAGATCTTTGTCCTGTTTCATCTTTACTGGTAAACCAATCTTCTGTTATTCTAAAAGTTATACCGGTATTAGATATGTAATTCATATCTTTATATTCAGAAAGAAAAGTTAAATAATTATTTTGATCAATCCAATCACTAATTTTTTTTAATGAATTTTGAGATTTAGAAATTAAAGAATTTAAACCACCCTCTTTTGAGACCCAATTAAGACTATCTATTATATCTTCAACACAAATCATAGATGGTGTATTTATCGTATTTCCTTCAAATATACCTTTTATTAATTTATTGTTTTCAGCCATTCTAAATAACTTAGGAACCGGCCATGATGGTGTATAGCTCTCAAGTCTTTCAACTACTCTAGGAGATATAGCTATCATACCATGAGCGGCTTCTCCACCTAAAATTTTTTGCCATGACCATGTTATTACATCACATTTTTTATAATCTATAGGCATGCCAAAAATTGCTGATGTAGCATCACATATGGTTAAACCTTTTCTATCATCAGGTATCCAATCTCCATTTGGGACCTTTACTCCTGAGGTTGTACCATTCCATGTAAATATTACATCATTATCAAAGTTTACTTTACTAAGATCTGGTAGCTTTCCATAATCTTCTTCATGAATGTTTAAATTGTTAAGTTTTAATTGGCTAATTGCATCAATGACCCAATCTTTACCAAAATTTTCCCAAGCTAAAATATCAACACCAGTTTTTCCTAGAAGACACCACATTGCTGCTTCTAATGCCCCAGTGTTTGATCCAGGCATAATTCCTAATAAATAATCTTCTGGTAAACCTAATATATTTTTTGATTTATCAATTGCTTCTTTTAGTCTTGCTTTACATTCAACAGATCTATGTGATCTTCCAGTTAAAGCATTACTTAATGCTGTAATGTCCCATCCTGGTCTTTTAGAAGTTGGTCCACTAGAAAAGTTAGGATTTGCCGGCTTAATATTAGGTTTATTCATAATTATTTTCCAAATTCATATACAACTAAACCGTCCAGAGGTTTAGGATCAAACCAAGTTGATTTTGGCGGCATAGTCAATTTATTATCGGCAACCTTAATAACATCAGTTATATGAGATGGGAAGATAGAAAATGCCACACTATCTTTATTTTGATCAACTTTTTTTTCAAGAGCTTCCAAACCATGGCAGCCAGCTATAAATCTTATTCTTTCGTCATTATTTACGTCTTCAATATTCAAATATTTTTTAAAAATAAAATTATTTAGAATGTTAATATCAAGAG
>CACOVJ010000003.1 GCA_902630465.1 uncultured Alphaproteobacteria bacterium
CCACAGCATACTTATATTTTAACCCTCAAGCAGAATGTAAAAGGGATTTTATGAATCACTTCCTTAAAGACAAAAATATAAATGAAAACAGTTTAACTAGATATAAATTAGAAGCTCATAGTTTTTGTTTAGGAAAAAAATAATATAATTGTAGTTTCCACTGTAAACCACTTATCAAGCACATTACGAGGTATATATATACCCTCCCCCCATAGGTCGCCTGCACTACCCCTTTTGGAAACTATATTTTTTATTCTGTCACACTCTTGTCACAACAAGATTATAAATGTAAAAAAGTTTTAAAAAAATTAACAGACAAAAGAGAGAGTTTGTGGGATTTATTGGAGCGGGCGAAGGGATTCGAACCCTCGACTTCAACCTTGGCAAGGTTGCCATGTACAATTGAGATCGGCCTTTTCCTAGAGAAACTATATCAAAATATTGAATTCTTTTTTTTAATTGGAGTGTAAAAGGAGCGTTACCACAGTTACCACAGTTTGTTAAATTCAACTGTGGGTCTATTTCTTCAATCATTACTTGAGTTTTTTGACAGTTCACCACAGACCACAGTTCTTTTCGTAAATCTAATAAATAAATTAAATGTTTACCTTTGCGATTTACGTAAGAACAAAAAAAGGCGTTTTAACTGTGGTAGTGTGGTTGACCAGAACCCTTAACAATCTCCTCAGTTGGTGGTAGGATAATCTATGTCAATTTATCATGTATGGGCTAGATTTAATCTTTATTCATTTGAAGATGAACTAACTATTTTTGATAGGCGGCAAGTCCCACCTATTGAGTATGATGCAATTGTAACTGCATATAAACAAGAATTTTTTAAATGTGATTTACATGATGGATATTCAGAGACAAGTTATTTAGTTGTATTAAAAATTAATAAAAACAAACTTGAAGAGTTACGTTTGATACAGCCTCTAGAATGGGAATATGATGAAAAAATTAATAAAAAAGAAAAACTAAATATAGAAGATGGTTTTTTTGATGAAGGTTATACTAAATTAAAAATAACAAATTCAATGAAGTTTAATTCAGGAACAGGAAAACTATCATTTCGAAGTCTTTATCAAGGGTCAATGTATAGTGATGATGTAAGTGAAAATTGTATCAATTCTTTAAAAAAAAATGATTTAGATATTAAAGGTATACTTGCTGGTTTAAGGAAAAGTCCAAGGTTTATAGGTAAAGAAGAAGGGGGTTTTTCTTTCACATGGAAGAAAGGTGAGTATGAAGCTTCTAATCTTAATGCGGTAATGCCAAAGACTATTTATAAAGCTGATGAAGTTGAGGTTAATTTTCCTTGTTGTTCAAAAAACCAAAAATTTAATACGAATATGTTCAAATCTCAATGGGGAATAAGAAAACTTTATTGTGAAGATTGTGATAAATATCATACAAATTTTGATCAATACTTTACTTTCCAGAAAGAAAAAATTAATTTTAATCAATGTGGTATTGATGGTTATAAAGATGAAGAAGAAGAAATTATTTATGGAAGTATAATTAGACCTCTAAGTAATAAAAATGATAAAATAGATTTTATAATAAATGAGTAAAAAATAGAATATGTTATATATTTTAAGAATACACACTTTTTTGATAAGAAAACATAAATTAATTAAAATTGTTTTTATTTTATCTACTTTGTTTTGTTTTACAAAAAGTTCATATGCCTACGATAAATATCCTTATGATTATGATAGTTTCAAGTGCTTAATTCCGTTTTATCATATTGAGCTGGAGTACAATATTAGTAATTGTGATTACCAAAACAACTCATGCATAATTGATAATGGTTCAGAGGGAACTAAACATAAGGCTTATTCTAAAATGTGGGATAAAGGAAGACTAACAATATTTTTTAGTTGGAAAGATAATCCTCCAAGAATTTTAACTATATATCCAGATTATGGTGAAGCAGATGGTATGCCTGTTTCAGTAACAATTTTAGATAGAAATGAACCTGATGAAATAAAAAATAATGAAACAGGAGAAAGTATAGTTATCGGTGGTGCTTCCAGCCCTTTTGCAGGACTTTGCATGCCTTTAAAATAATAAATTATTTGTTTAGTATTAGTTTTATGGAAATAAATAGTGAGTGAAGTGAATTGGAGATACTTAGGTGAAGTTGGTTATGAAGGTGATAAAGTAATTATCACTGACTCAGAAAATTTTCCCAAGTTCTTTGATCCGCGTCCTTCTTTGATTATATTGACAGAAGAAGAAATGAAACAAACTCAAAAAATAAGAGCGGAGAAATATCCTGATTTAAGAAATGATAATTTTAAAAAACTAAATACCAATATTGATTATATCGATAGATATGGAAATATTGATCTTCATGAGCACCCTACTTGTGTATCTATTAATAATTACTCTGGTTATAAAATTCCCTGGATATATGGTGTTATGGGTAAGTTTGAAGCCTACGGTAATTGCCTATCAAATAAAGTTATTGATATCCTAGTTTATAACAATCGATCCAATATTAATAAAAATTCAGAAACTAAAATAAGGAAAGTTTGTTCAATAGAGATCTATTCAGGCTGTATTGGAATTGATGAACCAGTTTTTATGGGCAAGAATGAATTATTAGAGTCTAAATTCAACTTAAAGTGTCCTCAAGGAAATGGTCACTATGATATCTCTCAGATAGAGATAGTTCAAGGTAATGAGTTTCAAAAAGAACCTTTTGGAACTGCAGTAAATCTTAGTGGTGAAAATTCTTTAAGCGAAGAAAGGGTTCAAGATCTAATTAACTTTATTAAAAAAAGATCTGAATCAAAAATAATATAATTTAATAAAAAAGGGCTAGTGATAGGCCTTACCACTAACCCAGCTTGCTTATAAACTAATAGAAGCTGTCGCAATCGATATTCCTCGTTCTTCCACTGCTTTTTCTTCTTATGTTTTTCTTCATTGATATAACGCTTGAACAAATCGCCCAATGTTACTTTAGACGCTGAAGAATAATCCGAGTAATCGCCTTTATCTAATTTTGTTTCCATGGACCTAGACCACCTTTTGGCTTCTGTTCTCGTGAGAAAAGATTTGGTAATTGTCTTGATACCCAATCGCCTTATGCGAACTTGGTAACTAGTTTTATTTAAGTATTTACGTTTTTGAATTGTAGCCATAAGTTCTCTCTTTCTAGGAAAAGTTTGGCTCTATTGGATCGTAAGTGGAGCGTTAGAATCTAACCCGCTCAAAATTGGAGCGGGCGAAGGGATTCGAACCCTCGACTTCAACCTTGGCAAGGTTGCGCTCTACCCCTGAGCTACGCCCGCATAATTTACACAATTACCACTTTGAATTTATAAGTCAATATTTGAGAAAACGATTTATTTAAATCTTCTTCTGTAGACAATATCAACAAGTAACATATGGGGAAGCGTTAAGGCAGCAAGGCCAATGAAAATTACTTTTAATATTGACTCATATAATGATAAGTTTTGAACCAAATAGTAAATAATTCCCAAACCTCCAATCCAAGAAATTATTGTAAAAATTATTGTAGAGTAAATAACAAAGTATTTATTTTCTAAATTTAAATAAATATTTTTAATCAAATGTTTTAAATGTTTGTAAGTGTGAAAAAAACAGAAATATATTGCAAAGCTTAGTAATGGATCAAAAAAATAAAAAATTAATAAAAGAAATAGAATCTCAATAATTCCTTTTCGTAATTTCTTTTCGAAGGAGGAGAGATAAATAAAATATATTATAGATAATAATGTTAAAAAATATGGTATAAAAAAATATTTTTGGATTGAGTAAATATTCTTATTTGTCAGATATTCAAATATCAAAAATGATTGATCTTCGTTGAAAAATATTATTCCAAAAATAATAGTCATTCCATAAGTAAAACTTATAGAATACTTATATTTTTTTATTTTAAAATTTGTCCAATCACATAATCCAAAATGAGCAATAGTCATAATAATAAAAATCGTTAGCGCAATAATAGGAAAATATAACCAAAATAAAATGACTAGAAAGAATAAAATTAGATAGTAAAATATAAATTGTAGAAATTGAATTCTGTTTCTAAAACCTACTAATGAAGCAACTGCACCGTCAAATGAACCATGTGGAAGACCGATGAAAAAAATTAATAAAAAAGAAATAATATTTAAAGTTGTAAGGTTAGATAACATATTATTTAAGTAATTCTTTTATAAAAGGAAGCTTGGGCATACTGTTTATAATTTTTAACTTAGTAAGTAAATTTGATTCACCCATCATAAAACTTTGGAATTCATTTCCATTTAGATTAGATGCAAGCTTTAAAAATGATCTTCCATCTTCTCTATTATTTTTTAAAAAATTAATAAAAACTTTATCCATTTTTCTTTCTAAAAAATTATGGATTTTTACATAGTTTTTCTTTGATTTTTTTAACAATAGGATTTGTTTTATAAGAAATGAAAAGGCATATCCAGTAGAAGGCTTGCAAGCGCCTCCTCTGATACCAATATTGAAGATATTAGAATTAACCGATCTTTTCTCCCCTGCAAAAAACATTGGTATTACTCCTTTTTCTGAACTCTGTTCATTAAATTTATTAATATTATTTTTCTTTAAGTAATCATTTATTTTTTCTCTATACCAAGAGCTGTGAAAAACATCTTTTGAAAAAACCGTCGATTCAATAAGCGCTTTATTGTGACTAAATGGAAGGATGTAAATAAAATGTAAAATATCATTTTCTTCGGTAAAGTGCATCAAGGTTAATTTATTTTCATTAAAAGTATTATCTGCCACAGTAATATTGATTCCAAAAAAATGTTGTAATAATTCACCTTTTTTTTCTTTTGCTGATCGTGAATCATATATATTTTCAGCGTAATATATTTTGTCATCAGCAGTGATTATTTTAAAATAATTTTGTTCAGGAAAATATTGATCAACTTGTTTGTTTATGATTTCTAATTTATTTTTTGTTTCTAAACAAAATTTTTTCCAAGTTTTAAAACTAATGACACAATAAGGTTTATCTAAACTTGTATGTGTTACATCAGTATTTTTATTACCAATAGTCCATTTATACCATTTTTTTTCAATAATTTTTTCAAAAGGCTTCATCCAATCTGTTAACCAAAAACCAAAAAAATTATCTCTTTTGTTTATATCTGCGCTTTCAAATGCAATAATTTCGTTATAGCTATCTCCGTAAAGAATTTTGTTTGCAGCTAAACCACTAGGGCCTAAGCCAATTATTGCAGCTTTATAAATTTTCATTTGGGATATTATCTCTAATTTTTTGATACTGATATTTCATAAAAGGGATAAAAATAAAAAGTAAAATTGATTTAACTGTAATTAAAAATTTTTCTAATAAGTTTAAATATACCCTTTCTCTTAAATATTTTTTTTTATTGGATTTTATCTTAATACCAATACCCCTGTAAATATTTGCAGCAATAAATATGCCTAGTCTGGTAGATAGGGGTATATATTTTAAACCAGCAAAACCATTTTCATAAAACTTATCTGAAAGGGCTATTACTTCATAAATTGCATTTGATATTCTCTCATCTTTTTCTAAACTTTTGTTATGAGGATCAGTTAAATTTTTTAATGATATATCAGGTATCCAATTAGCAGGTAAATATATTCTTTTCATTTTAGAATCTTCATAAACATCTCTTGCTATATTTGTTAGCTGCATTCCAATGCCTAAATCAATTGCGGATCTTGCAGCCATTTCATGTTTTACTCCTATAATTTTAGACATCATTAATCCAACAGTACCAGCAACGTGATAAGAGTATTTTATAAGTTCTTTTTTGTTTTGAATTCTTATTTTTTTCTGATCCAAAATTAATCCCTCTATTAAATCTATAAAAATTAAATTGTTAATTTTATTTTTTTGCAAAAAAATATTTACTTTATTGTTTTTATTGGTCCTTATTTCTTCAATTGAATTTTTTAAATAGATAGTTTGATCTTCGCTATATTTATCAGCAATATCATCAAAATATCTACAAATTGAGTAAAGAGTGCCAGCATTTTTTTTGTAACTTTTTGGTAAAAAAAAACTTGCCCAATAAAAACTTTTACCCTCTCTTTTAAGGTCAATCGATGAATTAAGCTTTAAATCAATCATTGTTATTTTAGTTCAGCTTTGATTAAATTTTCGACAACTTTAGCTGATGATAAAACGCCCGGTATTCCTGCACCTGGGTGTGATCCTGCGGCGGAAAAATATAAGTTTTTAATTTTTTTATCCTTGTTGTGGTATCTAAACCAAGCTGACTGTGTAAAAATAGGTGCTATTGAAAAACCTGCTCCATGCATAGAATTGTAATCATTTTTAAAATCTTTAGGATTCATCCAAAAAACATCAGTAATATTTTTTTCTAAATCTGGCATAATTGTTTGTGATAATTCTTTAACTATTTTATTTTTAAGATTTTCTGATTCGATATTCCAATCGATATTACCTTGTAAATTAGGCACTGGGCATAAAACATAAAAGCTATCACAACCTTCTGGAGCAAATGATTTGTCTGTTGCAGTAGGTCTGTGTATATATAAAGAAAAGTCTTCAGACAAAATTTTATTTTTAAAAATATCATGAAGCAGAGACTTAAATCTTTCTGTCATCCAAATAGTATGATGAGCAACCTTATGATATTGTTTTTTCGTTCCAAAGAAAAGTACAAAGAGGCCCATTGAATATAATAAGTTTTTTTCTCTTAATATAGGTCTGCTTAAATTTTCCTTTTTTAAAAGTTTGGAATAAACCATTGGTGGATCAGCATTACAAACAACCAGATCTAGATCGGTTATTTCTTCGTTGTTTGTTAATATTTTTGTTATTTTATTATTTTCAACAACAAACTCTTTTGCCTCTGTGTTTGTTTTAATTTTAATACCACACTCAATCATTAGTTTTTTTAACTCGGATACTATTTTACCAGTACCACCCATACAAAAAAACACTCCCCATTTTCTCTCTAAGTAATGAATTAAAGCATAAATCGATGTTGTTGTGTGTGGATCACCTCCAACTAAAAGTGGATGAATTGAAAATGCTTTTCTAAGATATGGATTTTTCAGATAACTATTTACAAGTTGAGAAACAGTAAAATAACTTTTTAAAACTATTAAATTAGGAATTACTCCTAACATTTTAAAAAAAGAAATAAATGGCTTATGGGCTAGTTCTGTAAAACCTATATCAAATATTTTTTTTGATTGATTTAATAGCTTATTATATCCTTTTATATCATCTTCATCATATTTACTTATTTCACTATTTGTTTTTTCCACAGTAGAGCAATAATCAAATGTTTTACCGTCATGAAAATAATATCTATACCAAGGCTCAAGTGGAACAAAATTTAGATAATCTTCTCTTTTTTTTCCAAATAGGCTGAATAGTTCATCAAAAAGAAAGGGTGCAGTTATAACTGTAGGGCCAGCATCATGTTTAAAACCATTAACTTCAAAGACTCTTGCTCTTCCTCCTAAGTTTTCAAGCTTTTCAATAATGGTGGTATCATATCCAAGTTTTTTTAATCTTAAACTTATTGCAATTCCTCCGAAACCGCTTCCTATGACTACTGCTTTTTTTCTCATTGTTAATTTAGTAATTGTGTTTAAATACCTTATTTCTTAATAATTATAATATTAATTATGCTTACAAAAACAGATTTATTTGAATTACTTAGGGCAAATAATATAGATTTTCAAATTCATGATCACGATCCTTTGTTTACAGTTGAGGATTCTGAAAATTTTAGGGGTGAGATAAAAGGGTCTCATTCAAAAAATCTTTTTTTAAAGAATAAAAAAAATAATTTTTTTCTTTTTAGCTGTGATGAGAAGGCTCAAGTGAATTTAAAACAATTTTCTAAATCAATAGGTGCCAAAAACTTATCTTTTGCTAATGAAAAATATCTTGAAAATTTCTTAGGAATAAAACCTGGTTCCGTTTCACCATTTGCGCTACTTAATGATAGTGAGAATGTTGTTAAATTCTATTTAGATGAAAAACTTTTTAAAAGTAGTCTAATAAATTTTCACCCACTAATTAATACTACTACCATAACAGTAAAAACTTCAGAGTTTATTAATTTCATTATTGAAAATAATAAAAAAATTCATATTTTTTCATTAAATAGTTATGATATAGTTGATGTTTTATGAACGATAAAAATATTATTGATGTTAGTGAAGCTGAATTTAATGATCAAGTAGTTGAAGCAAGTTCAAATAAATTAATCATTGTTGATTTTTGGGCTCCATGGTGTGGACCATGCAAACAATTGACTCCTATTTTAGAAAAAATTATTAAAGGCTGTGGTGATAAAGTAACATTGGTGAAAATTAATATAGATGATAATCAACAAATAGCTGCTCAGTTACGAATACAATCCATACCAACTGTTTATGCTTTTAAAGATAAACAAATTTTGAATGCATTTCAAGGTGTGCTCCCCGAAAAGCAAATAATTGATTTTATAGAAAAATGTTTAGGTTCAAAAATTAATGAAGATTTTTCAGAATTTTACAACCAAATCAAATTATCAATGTCTGAAAATAAATTTGAGGAAACAAAAGATGTCTTGTTAGAATTTATTTCAAAAAACCCTGATGAAATAAAAGCTATTAGTGCTTATCTGGAGTGTCTAATTGAATTAAAACAATTTGAAGAAGTTGATGAATTTATTCAGTCTTTAGAGAAAGAGATTCAAGATAAGGATGAAATCAAACAGTTGGTAAAAAAATTAGAAATTATAAAAAGTAATATGGGTGGACCAAATATTGAAGAATTAATTACAGAATTGAACAAAAAGCCAAATGATATAGATCTAATTATAGAGATAGCAGATAAATATTTCTCTGTGCAAAAATATGATGAAAGTATGGAGATATTATTAAAAAACTATTCAAAAAATAAAGCTAAAGTTAAAGAAAAGATGTTGGAATTTTTTTCTGTACTGGGTAACTCTAACGAATATACAATTACTTATAGAAAGAGACTTTCACAAATTATGTTTTCTTAAAATGGAATTACCTATTTTTCCTTTAAATGGTGCAGTTTTATTTCCTGACACAAGCTTGCCCTTAAATATCTTTGAAAAGCGATATCTGGAGATGGTTGATCATGCATTATCAAAAAATAGGTTTATTGGTATGATACAGACTAAGGATAATGGACAGTTATTTAATGTCGGGTGTATGGGTAAAATCCACAGCTTTAATGAGACAAGTGACGGTAGATATTTAATTAGCTTACAAGGTATTAGCTGTTTTAAAGTTATGGAAGAGTTAAAAACAAGTTACAATTTTAGATCAGTGAAGGCTAATAAATTAGATAATAAAATTGATAATTATATTTTTTCAGATGATCAAAAGAATTTATTATTAAAACTTTATGCAGATTACATAAGTATAAAAAATATAAATTTAAATTTAAAAGATATTGAAAATATTGAGATGGATCAAATAATAAAATTCATTGCAATGGTTTCTCCATTTAATAACATAGATAAACAAGCCTTGTTAGAAGCCGATAGTCTTTTAGAGTTTTTTAACAAACTATTATCAATTTTTGAATTAGAACTTGCTGGAGATATTTCTAGTAAGTCGATTAATTAATACCCATTGCAAAATCACTGATCATATTGTTAATTTTTTTATTTTTTTGAATTAAATTTAGACCAGTGGATCGCAACAGACCAATAAAAGGGTTTTGAATTTGAAAAATATTATCTAGCTTGTCCGTTATTTGATAAAGCTTATAGGCATTATAAAAATTATCTGAATGATATTTTCTACAAAATATACTATCACCTATTTCAATACCAAGAGATTTATATTTTTGAATTAAGTAAAAAAGATTTTCAATATCTTTAATTCCTAAATTCCAACCTTGTCCTGCAATGGGGTGGAATGAGTGAGCAGCATCTCCTATATAAATTGTTTTATTTTCGTAAAATTTTGTGTTTAAATGTGCACTCAAAGGAAATAGCTGTTTGGTTAAGATTTTATTTATTCTTCCAACAGAATGAAGGGTGTTTGAATTTAAAATGTTTGCAAGCTTATCGTTGTCTAGTTTTAATAGTTCTTTTAAATAATAATTTTCATTCGTCCAAACTATGGAGCTTGAATGTTTATTTTTTATGTTTTTCATTGGCAATATTGCAAGTGGTCCATTTTTATAGAAAAATTCAAAAGCTGTTGAATTGTGATCTCGAGAATGAGTGAATGTAAGCACTAAAGCATTTTTATTATAGTTTTTTGTGTAAACAGGAGTCTTAAATAAATTTCTAACAAAGCTGTGTTTTCCATCAGCAGCAATGTTTAAATTAGATATGATTTTACAATCATTAAGATTAGTGACAATTAAATCATTTTCATATTGAAAATTTGTAATATTGGAATCATTTATTAATTTAACATTTTTACTTTTTTTTAATTTATTATAAATAGCATCTAAAATATATCTATTTTTTATAATGTAACCCAGGTTAGAACTTCTTCTGTTATTATCAAATTCTAGTGAGTTAGATATTTTTCTATCTATAACTTTTATTTTTTTTATGGGCTGAGCATTTTTCTTAATATCATTCCAAAAATTGATTTTTTCAAAAAATTTTTTTGAACCCTCAGATATTGCAACTGTTCTATAGTCGTTATAGTTTAAATTCGTATACGCTTCTTTTTTTTCAGTAATAATAATTTTTAAGTCAAGCAATGATAGGGAGTAGGCCAGGGTTGCGCCTATTAAACCTCCCCCTATTATATTGATATTTGAGTGTATTTCCTTCATAATTTTCTTCGAATTACCATAATCTGAATGTATTACAATCAAACTATATGTTCAAGTATGGCTCGATAAAACTTTTTTTAATAAAATTAATTTTTGGTATTATTGGCTTCTGCCTGGGTGTAGTTTATCTAATTAGCCTGTATTCATTTCATGAGTCTGATCCTGGTTTTAAAACATATACTGATATTCAATCAGAATTGGAAATTAAGAATTATTTTGGCCTATATGGAGCCTATTTAGCAAGTTTATCACGTGTAATTATTGGTAATCTTTCATATTTATTTGCATTACTTATCCTAGTTGAAGGAACAAGAGGTATACTTGGAATTAGGACGCGATTTTTAATTCTAAGATTTTTTTCTAATCTAGTTGGAATTTTTCTTTTAGGTATTTTTTTGTATTCGTATGGACCGCAAATGAACGCATATGGTTTATTCTCTGTTATAGTTTCTGACTTAATTTTAAAATATCTATATTTTTACTTTAATAGCAATGTATTGATATATTTATTAAATTTGATAATTTTGGTAATAGGCATTGTATTAGTTTGGCTATCATTCTCAATAAAAATTAAATTTATTAAAAATATTTTTTTTATAATTAAATTTTTAAAAATATTAAAATATTTGAAGTATTTTTTTCCAAGAACAAGTTTTATAAAAAAAGAAAAAAAAATAAGCTCTATGAAAACTAGGTCTGAGCCTACAATTAGTAAAATGAAAATTAACAGATCATTTACAAGAAAAACTTCTAAATTTGAAAATATAAAACAACTTGAGCTTGATCAATTTAAATTTTCATTACCTAAAAATGATCATTTGTTAAAATCAAGTTATAGAACCAGTACAACTAAAGAAATAAACAAGATTAATATAGAGTCTGCTGAAAAATTAGAACAAACACTTTCTGAGTATGGTGTTGAAGGAAAAGTTATTGGTTTTAGGAGCGGTCCTATTGTTACACTTTTTGAGTTTATTCCGAATGCTGGAATTAAATCTAGTAAAGTAATTGGGTTATCTGATGATATTGCAAGAGCTATGTCATCTATTTCAGCTAGAATTTCTTCACAACCAGGCAAAACCAGTCTAGGCATTGAAATACCAAACAAAAAAAGAGAAAGTGTATTATTTGGTGATCTAATAGAAGATATAAAATTCAGAGATGATGAAGATGCATTAACATTAGCGCTTGGTAAAGATATCTCAGGAGAAAAAATATTTGCTGATTTAGAAAAAATGCCTCATTTGTTAATTGCTGGAACAACTGGATCTGGAAAATCTGTAGGTATTAATACAATGATCTTAAGCTTGCTTTATAAATTTAAACCAAATGAATGTAAGCTAATTTTAATTGATCCTAAAATGTTAGAATTAAGTATTTATGAGGATATTCCTCATTTATTAACTCCTGTAGTTACTGATCCAAAGAAAGCAGTTTTCGCTCTGAAGTGGGTAGTTAGAGAGATGGAAAATAGATACAAATTAATGAGTTCTATTAACGTAAAGAATATTAAATCATACAATGAAAAAGTTATAAAAACCATTTCGAGTGGAAGGAAATTGTTTAAAGAAGTTCAAACAGGAATTGATCCGGATACAAGAATGCCAATAATAGAAAAGATGGAAATTAAGCTTGAAAAAATGCCTTATATTGTTGTTGTTATTGATGAAATGGCCGACCTGATGATGGTTGCAGGTAAAGAAGTAGAGGCGCTTGTACAGCGGCTTGCTCAAATGGCTCGAGCATCAGGTATTCATCTAATTACAGCCACTCAAAGACCTAGTGTAGATGTAATTACTGGAACTATTAAAGCAAATTTTCCAAGCCGTATTAGCTATAAAGTTGCAAGTAAATTTGACAGCCGTACTATTTTGAACGAAATGGGGGCCGAGCAATTATTAGGAAGTGGAGATATGTTGCTTTTAGAAAATGGGGCAAATATTAAAAGACTTCATGGTGGTTATGTTTCAGAAAATGAGGTTGAAAATGTTGTTAGTTACATTAAGAACCAGGCTACATTTGATTATAAAAAAGAAATTTCTTTAGAAAATATTGATAATGTTTCAAATAATTCAAATGATTTGATTTCTGATAATAATGATGAATTGTATAGTAAAGCGGTTGAGATTATAATCAAACAACAAAAAGTTTCTACTAGTTACGTTCAAAGATATTTACAAATTGGGTATAATAGAGCAGCAAGAATAATTGAAAAAATGGAAGAAGATGGAATTATTTCTGAAGCAAACAATGCAGGTAAAAGACATGTTCTCAAAAAAGAGTAAAATATATTATTTAGTTTTTTTTTTAATTAGTTTTCAAAGTAAAATTTTTGCAGATGAAAATATAACAAACAAAACAATTTCATATATTCAAAATATTAAATTTTTTTCAGCATCTTTTATTCAAGATGATGGAGAAACAATCGCTGAAGGAAATATATATATTGGAGCCGATAGAATAAGGGTGGAATATTTTTCGCCAACTAAAATTTTGATAGTATTAGATGAAGATAAGGCAATGTATTACAACTATGATCTTGATGAAGATGAATTTTTTAATCCACGTAATACATCTGCTTGGTTTTTCTTTGATATATTCAATAATCCAATGTTTTTAAATGATTCCTTTATAGAAACTAATGATAATAACATAGCTTTAAAAAAATATGGTGAAAATGAATTTGGGGAATATGAGATTAATATTTTATTTGAAAACAATCCTCTACTCATAAGAAAAATTGAATTAGTGTTAGAGGATACTTATTTGATTTTGTCAATATTTAATCATAGGTCTGACAGAGTCTTTGATAAAAACTTTTTCAAACTTATTAACCCAAGTTTTTTTGATTAAACTATTATTATATCGTTGTTTTTAGATTTTATAACAGTGCTTGTTTCAATTTTGATAAATTTTTTTCGTATTCGTGTTAAGTGACTTTCAATTGATTTTGTTTCAACAGAGTCATTAACTTTCAATATGTATTTTTTTATATATTCTTTGCTACATGTTTTATTGTTCATTAAATAAATTAAAATTTGGAGTTCTATATCGGTAAGCAAGCAACTCTTATTGTTTAGAGAGTTCACAACTTTTTCATTAAAAATAAAAATGTCTTTATGTAATATTTTTTTATTTGAAAAAAATTTCTGTGTATATTCTCTAATTTGGTTTGGTGACGAAAGTTTATTAATTATAGTAATGTTGTCTTTAAATTTATTATTTTGTTTTTTATAATTAGTAAATATTAAAAAGTTTCCTGAAAGGTATTTAAATATATTTAAATCATCGCTTGGGCTATTATAAAATATTATTCCACTTTTATTAGAATCGTCACCTTTGAACAAATCATCAATTTGTTTGAAAATTAATTTATACTTATTAAAAATTTGTTTAAAAAAAGAGTAATTATTAAAATTAGAGTAAATTGTTAAATCGTTTTTCAATTTCTTCTTCCAAAAAGTATTGTACCCAATCTAATGTAAGTAGGTTTGTATTGAATAGCGTCCAAATAGTCATTACTCATGCCAATACTAAGTTCTGCAAGCTTATTGTTTTCATTTAATGACTTTAAAAGCTTAAAATGTATTTTTGGATCTTCGTCAATTGGAGGAATACACATTAATCCAACAATTTTTAATTTTAAGTCATTTACACAAAATTTTACGAACTCATTTATATTTTCAGGATGGATACCACTTTTGTTACTTTCTTTTCCTGTATTAACCTGGATAAAAATTTTTTTATTTTGTAGCTTTTCATTATTTTTAAAAAACTCTAATGCTATTTTTTCTCTATCAAGTGTGTGAAAGACATCAAAAATAGAAATTGCCTCTTTAACCTTGTTTGATTGTAGGGGGCCTGTAAGATGAAGTTCTAGATTTTTGTGCTGTTCTTTTAGTTGTAAAAATTTATTTTTTGCTTCTAAAACCCTGTTTTCACCAAAAATATAAACGCCGGACTTTATTGCTTGTATTACGCTATCTTTTGGGTGGTTTTTAGAAATTGCAATTATTTGGGATAAAACCGACTTTTTTTTTAAATATTGCTTAATTTCCTTGTATTTTTCTATATCAAACATTTTTTTTGTTGTAAATAAACAACACTCATAAAAATAATTACTAGTTTTTTATGCTTTTTTTGAAATTTAATCAATTTTTTAATAATAAACCCTCAATGTAAATTTAGTTTTTTACATTTAATGAATATTCATTAACTCAAAAGGAGTAATTATGAAAAAAGAACTATTAATTGGAACTGCTTTAGTTTCAACGCTTGGTGCTGCTTCAATTGCTGAAGCTGTTACACACACTATTAGTGGTAACCACCAAACTGGTGTTAGATTTAATGATCCAACAGCTGGTGACGATAGTAGAGCTCAAGTAAACGATAACAACTTCTCAGTTTCTTTATCAGAAACTACAGATGGTGGTATGACAATTTCTTCAAGCTTTTCAATCGTAAACGAATCAACTGCAAGCAGCAGCGTAGGTGCGGCTGACATGGATGCTGGTTTCTCATTAGCATTTACTGATGGATCAAAACTTGATGTATTAAACGCGGGTAACGCGTCTGGTAGTCACGACATTTCAGTTCCTGGCTCTGCTGGTGCAGAAAGTGTAACTATTACTACTGGTAACAATGCTCCAACAGGACTTGATTTCGCAACTGGTGCAACTGTATTTGGTGTTGAATACCATACTGCAGCTGACTTCTTAGCAGATGGTCTATCAATGTCTTTCTCAGCTTCAACTGATGATGGAACAACTAGTGGTGACACATACGCTATGGATCAACATGTAGCAATTGGTGCAACTTATGTTACTGATTTAGGTGACACTGCATTAACAATTGGTGCTGGTATTTCACAAACTGAGGGTTCTAAGAACTCAACTGGTATGACCAACGATGAAGGTGGAATACACGTAGGTGTAAGTGCTGTAACTGGTGACTTAACTGTTGCTGTTGGTTTTGCTGATGGTGATGACATTGTACAAACAAACACAGTACAAGTTGACGGTGAAGTTGTAAAAGCTGGTGTAAAATATGTAACTGGTGACCTAACATTTAATGTGGGTATTACTTCAGGTTCAGCAAAAGACAGTGCAACTATTGGTACTGCAGGTACAACTGAAGACTCTTATGACAAAACTTCTGCAAGTGTGTCATACGCAGTTGCTTCTGGTGTAACAGCAATCCTTGGTTACTCAGATGTTGACTCTTCTAACGAAGGTATAAATGATAATACTGATGGATCTTCATGGTACATTGGTGCTAACATGGCATTTTAATTAGATAATTTTTTATCTTATAACGGCACTATTTATATAGTGCCGTTTTTTTATGTTTTACATTATGACCACAATACAATAATTGGTTATCAATGTTTTTATTAAAATTAATATTAGCTCTACTATCAATATTATTTATTAGCTCATGTAACAGTGGAAAAACTGATGAGGAGATGGCAGAATTATGGAGTAAAGCGCAAACAACTGGAAAGATAATTGAAAGATCTGGCACAAAATTCAACTCAGGGGTTAATAAACAATTGGCTCTTCGGGATGCTGAAACAAGATTACAAACAGGTGGTGGTTTATTAGGAAAAGGTGGGTTGAGCGTTGGTGGCCTACTAAATAGAGATGAAAAATCAAGCAGTAGTGTGGGAACATTTGGAATGCCTATAAATGTATATTTGTGGAGAGGCGCCTTAGAAACAATTAACTTTATGCCATTAAATTCAGCAGATCCTATTGGTGGGACGATATTAACAGACTGGTATTCGTCTGCAGATAATGAAAATGAAAGGTGTAAGCTTAATATTTTTATAAGTGGTGCAGAATTAAAAACGCAAAACCTCAAAGTAACTTCATTTTGCCAAGAATTTAAAAATCAAAAGTGGATTAGTAAAGAAGTAGATATTAGCAACAATATTAAAATAGAAGATGCAATTCTAAATAAAGCTAAAAAATTAAAACTACAATCTAGTTAAAAGTGTCATCAAGATACAACCACAAAATAGTAGAAAAAAAATGGCAAGAAGCTTGGGAAGCCAATGGTGTTTTTTTAACAAAGAAAGACCCTGATAAGAAAAAATATTATGTTTTAGAAATGTTTCCTTACCCATCAGGAAAAATACATATGGGACATGTAAGAAATTATACTTTAGGGGATGTTGTAGCCAGATACAAAAAAATGAAAGGCTTTAATGTATTACACCCAATGGGATGGGATGCTTTCGGATTACCTGCTGAAAATGCGGCAATGAATGAAAAAAAAGCTCCTGGCGAATGGACTTATAAAAACATTAGCACAATGAAACAACAGCTTTTGCAAATGGGCTTATCGTTAGACTGGGATAAAGAAATAGCAACATGCCATCCGGATTATTATAAACACGAACAAAAGTTTTTTATAGATATGTTTAATGCTGGATTAGCATATAAAAAAGAGGCTGAGGTTAATTGGGACCCTGTTGACAAAACAGTGTTAGCAAATGAACAAGTGATTGATGGAAAAGGTTGGAGGTCTGGTGCCGAAGTTGAAAAAAAGAAATTATCGCAGTGGTTTCTTAAAATAAGCAAATACTCAGAAGAATTACTTGATGATTTAGTTAAGTTAGATGATTGGCCAAATAAAGTTAAAGTTATGCAATCAAATTGGATTGGTAAAAGCGTTGGGGCAGAGATAGGTTTTGAATTATCAGAGTATAATAAAAAAATAAAAGTTTTTACAACTAGACCAGACACTATTTATGGTGCAACGTTTTTAGCTTTATCCCCAGAGCACGAAATATCACTTGATATATCTAAAAATAATAAATCTTTGCAAGATTTTATTACGGATTGTAAAAAAGAGGATTCTGATAGAATAAAAAAAGGCTTTGACACTGGTTTAAGCGTTAAACATCCTCTGATAGATGGAAAAAAGATACCAGTTTTTATTGGGAACTTTGTTTTAACCGAATATGGACTTGGAGCAATTTTTGGATGTCCAGCTCATGATCAAAGAGATTTAGATTTTGCAAGACAATACGACCTCGATGTTATTCCTGTTGTTAAACCAGTTGACTTTGAAGGAGAGGAATATGTTGTTCAAAATACTGCATTTGTTGAAGATGGGGTTGTGATAAACTCAAAAGAAATAAATGGATTAACAACAAAGCAGGCTAAAGAAAAAATGATTGAGTTGTTAATAGAAAAAAAAATTGGAGTTAAAAAAACTAATTATAAGCTAAGAGATTGGGGAATATCTAGACAAAGATTTTGGGGATGCCCAATACCCATCATTTACAGAGATGATGGAAAAATTATGACAGTTAAAGAAGAAGAGTTGCCTGTAAAACTTCCAGATGTAAAAAATTTTAATAAAAATAAAAGTTCGTTGAATAATTTTGATGATTGGAAAAAAACCACATGTAGCAAGACTGGTATGGGGGCTATAAGAGAAACTGATACTTTTGATACATTTTTTGAATCCTCTTGGTATTATTTTAGATATTGTAATGCAAGACTAGATAAAGCTTTTGAGAAAAAGGATATCGACTATTGGCTACCTGTTGACCAGTATATAGGTGGAATAGAGCATGCTATTTTACATTTATTATACTCAAGATTTTTTACAAAGGCTTTAAGAGATCTTGGTTATTTTAAACTTAATGAGCCATTTAAAGGATTGTTTACTCAAGGAATGGTCACCCATCAAACCTACAAAAATAATAAGGGGGACTGGCTCGAACCATCTGAAGTTCAGAAAGTTAACGATATATTAGTAGACAAAAATAATAATGCTATCACAGTAGGCAAAATCGAAAAAATGAGTAAATCAAAAAAGAACGTTGTTGATCCTAATGATATAATTCATCTTTATGGTGCTGACACCGCTCGATGGTTTATGTTATCTGATAGTCCTCCTGAAAGAGACTTACAATGGACTGATACGGGCATTTCTTCATCATACAAATTTATTCAAAAATTGTGGGATTTTCTCAAAAAGTATAAAGATTACAATATTGGCTTAGAATATAAAGATGAGGAATTAGATGAATTTAAAGCTCTAATAAATGATGTTGCTGATAATATTGAAAACTTTCAATTTAATAAGTCGGTTGCAAAAATATATGAGTTTGTTAATTTGCTTAATAATAATATCTCTAAAAACAAAATAAGTAAAATAGCTTTTAGATGGTGCTTGGACAAACTCTCTTTAGTATTACAACCTTTCTTACCACATATTAGTGAAGAAATATGGGATCATTTAGGAAACAAAGGCTTGTGCATAGATCAAAGTTGGCCTGAAGAGAAGATAATAAAAAAACAAACAAAATCAAAAATTGCAGTTCAAATCAATGGAAAGACAAGGAATGTAGTAGTTGTGGGAGACAGCCTGGAAAAAGAAGAGGTTTTAAAACTCGTTAAAGAAAATGAAAAAATTCAAAAATATTTAAAAGATAAAGAAGTTATTAAAGAAATATATGTTAAAAAGAAAATAGTAAATTTTGTTATAAAATGAGAATAAATATTATTTTTTTTTTAAGTTTGTTTGTTTTTATATTTTCATGCTCAGAAATACGCTTCATTTACAATGAAGAAAGTAATTTAAAAAATCCACTCTATAAAAAAACAAAAATTTCCTACTCTGGTCCAGAAATACCTTCTTTTTATAAAACGGTTTCTTCATATATTGGGGAAATTAATGATAGTAAATATAATCTATCCATAGAGATAGAAGAAGAAAAATTAAAAAAATCAGTAAAAACTAATCAAGCTATTTCAAAAATAGACTACGAACTTGTTTTCAAATATTATTTATATGAAAATAGCAAAAATTGTCTGGTTATAGAAAAAACCTTATTATCTAGATTTTCATATACTCCAAAATCTTCTGGATATAATTTTGGTTCTGATAAATCTTTAGAAAGATTATATGAATTAGCAGTTAAATCTAACATACAAAATTTTATAGATTTAGTTACTATTGATGATATTTCCAAGTGCTTAGATGAGA
Source organism: uncultured Alphaproteobacteria bacterium (assembly GCA_902630465.1). Taxonomy (GTDB): domain Bacteria; phylum Pseudomonadota; class Alphaproteobacteria; order HIMB59; genus CACPNW01. Next base: position 19,814 of record CACOVJ010000003.1, read on the forward strand.
GCTAATCCGGTAGATATAATTTTAAACAAAGGTTTTAAAATAGATAAAAAGTTTTTCTTAATATCAGGAAATGAAAACACTCTTATGCAAAGAATTAGAGAGGTATTAACAAAACTTATAAAAGTTGATGACGAATATAATGTTGAAAAAATTAAAAATATTTCTTCGAAAAAGAATGGCATTAGTTTGTTTGGTGCAAAAAACCTATACTTAGTTAGTGATGTTTCTGGGTTAAATAATGATATTATAAGCGCAGCTGAAAAAGAGGATGGTGTTTTTATTTTTTTTTCAGAAAATTCTCCTAAAATTAAATTAATTAAAAATATATTTATAAAGAGAACTGATTGTTTATTAATAGACTGTTATGAATTAACAAGGGATCAAAAGTCAAAAATAATTTCTAGTTACTTAGTAGACACCAATATTAAGCTTGATGAGGGTTTGTTTTGGGAGCTTGTAGATATGCTTGATAACAAATATATGGTATTAGAAAATGAGTTAATTAAATTAAAAGAGTTAGATCCAGAAAAAATAAATGGTCGCAATCTTCAATTATTACTCTCCAGAAACAGTATTCATATAGAAAAATTGTTTTTTCAAATATTGAATGACAACAGCTCTTTAATACAAAGCTATAATAAGATAATTACAAATGATACTGATGTTAATAGCCTGTACTATTTAATAAAACAATATGCTTTTATGATTATTGATAATGATAATCAAAGCGATTTTGAAAAAAGAATACCTAGTTATTTATTTAGAGAAAAAAATTTTTTAATTAGCCTCTATAATAAATATAATAATAGCAAAAAAAAATTATTGTTAAATTTACTAATTAAAACTGAAAAATCAATGCGAACATACGGGGGTTTAACTTCTTTAATTGGGCTACGTTTCTTGCTTAACTTTAGGAAAATTACTATTTCTTAAGTCTACGCATTATGTCATCTAACTGATTGAGATCAGAGTAATAAAGAGTAAGAGATCCAGAAGAGCCGCTTTCATTAAATTGTATTGATGTTTTGAGTCCAATTTTATCAGAAAGTTCCTTCTCTAAATCAAGAATATTTGGATCTTTAGAAGGGGGTTGTTTTTTGTTCTTTTTGAACCTAGAAGTTATTTTCTCAACCTGTCTAACACTAAGATTTTTTTCTATAATTTCTTTTGCCTTTTCGTAAGCGTTAGGGACTCCAATTAAAGCTCTAGCATGACCCATGCTTAGATCACCATTTATAACCATTTCCTGTATTTCATTTTCCAAATCTAAAAGTCTTAGAGTGTTAGAGATATGACTTGAGCTTTTACCTAATTTTTTTGCTAAGTTTTCGTTTGTAATATTTTTTAGCTTAATTAGATTTTTGTAAGCGTTTGCTTCCTCTATAACGTTTAAATCTTCTCTTTGAATATTTTCTATTAATGCTGCTTCAAGTAGCTCTGATTCTTTTATATCTTTAACTACACAATCAACCTCATGTAAACCAGCTAATTGAGATGCTCTCCACCTTCTTTCACCAGCAATAATTTCGTATTGATCGTTATTTATAAGCCTTACAATTAAAGGTTGAATAAGCCCTTGGTTTTTGATTGAGGTCGCCAGATTGTGTAAATCGTTTTCTTTAAATTTTTTTCTTGGTTGGTTAGTATTTGGTTGAATTTGAGAAATATTAATTTTTTGAACACCTTTTATGTCAATTTGTTTTTCATTTGAAGATGAAAGCAGGGCGCCTAATCCCATGCCAAGTTTATTATCTTTATTCATTGCTATTATTTTGGTTTAAAATTAGTTCTTTTGCAAGTTCAATATAGGCTAAAGAGCCGGCTGCATGTGTATCATATATAAGTGCTGGCTTACCATGGCTTGGTGCCTCTGATATTTTTACATTTCTTGGAATAGTTGTTTTATAAACTTGATTCCCAAAATGTTCTCTCACGTCCTTTTCAACCAAAGAGCTTAAGGAGTTTCTTTTATCTAACATTGTAAGTAATATACCTTCAATTTTTAAATTTTTATTAAAGTTTTGCTGGATTAGCTTAATTGTTTGCATTAATGCAGAAAGGCCCTCAAGGGCAAAAAACTCCGACTGTAATGGGATAAGTGTGGTGTCTGATGCAACTAAGGAGTTTATAGTAAGTAAGCCTAATGCTGGAGGGCAATCGATAAATATAAAATCAAAATTATTAATTTCACTAAATATTTTTTTAAAAATAAACTCTCTGTTTTCAAAATTAGGGAGTTCTACTTCTGCAGCAGCCAAGTCTGTGCTTGCACCAATTATTTTCAATCCTGGAATTAAAGTATCTTTTATGCCTTCCGTTAGAAGTGTTTTCTCGTGTATCATTTCATAAATTGATGGCTTTCTATTATCATAAGAAATGCCTAAGCCTGTGCTTGCATTGCCTTGTGGGTCTGCGTCAACAATTAATATATTTTTTTTAACTGCAGCTAAAGAGGTTGCTAAATTTATAGTGGTTGTTGTTTTGCCAACCCCACCTTTTTGATTTGAGATAGAAATTATTTTTTTCATAATTTAATACATTTATCTATTTTTAAAACAAACCCGTCACCCTCACTTTTACTGGGAAACAGGTCAAATGTGAAACTAAAAAATTTTTTTGCATCAATGATTTCTTTTTTAACATTTCTACCTTTGAGAAAAAGCAATGATGTATTTTTTTTTGAAAAAAATAGTGAATAATGTAATAGTTTTGTCAATGGTGCAAATGCTCGACAAACAACAAAATCAAACTTCTGGTTTTTTATTTTCTCAACTCTAGTACAAATAGTCTTTATTTCTATCTTATTCTCATAAGCAAACTGTTTAATAAAATTTATTTTCTTCATCTTTGAATCTATTAGTAAAATATTTTTGTGCCCAAAAATATATAATATTACTCCTGGTAACCCTGCGCCTGTACCCAAATCAATTATTGATGATTTTTTTTTTGGAATATATTCAGAAAGCTGTAATGAATCGTTAATATGTCTATCCCAAACATTGTCTATTGTAGATGGGCCAACCAAATTATGAATTTGATTATTTTTTTTTAACATAAGAATATAGTGGTTAATTAAATCAACCTGTCTTTTTTCCAGTTTATAGTTCTCTATTACTAAATTTTTATCCAACTTATGCGGCTTTTTTGTTTTTATTTTTTTTAAGGTATCTAAGTAGTGCTATTGTAGCTGCTGGAGTGACTCCTGAGATTCTTGATGCAGCCCCAAGGGTCGGTGGTTTAATTTTTGAAAGTTTCTCTACTATCTCGTTTGACAAACTTCCGACCAATTTATAATTTGTTGATTTAGGTATTAACAGGCTCTCCTCTTTTTGAAAATCACTAATATCCATCCTCTGTCTATCAAGGTAGCCTGTATATTTAGCCTCTATCTCTATTTGCTCGATTACATCCTCGGCCAGATTATTAAGTTCAGGGATTATTTTTTTTAATTTAGAAGTTGTAATATTTGAAAAGGACAAAAGCTCTATAATGTTTCTCTTTTTTCCATCTTTGTTTATTTTAATTCCTTTTTTAAGAAGTGCATCAGGTGAAAATTTATGGCCTTTTACAAAGTTAAATCCTTCTTTAATTCTTGTTGATTTTTTTTCATAAAATCTTTGTCTGTCATTACCTATACACCCTATATCAATTCCGAGTGGTGTTAATCTTTGGTCTGCGTTGTCAGCTCGTAAAAGAAGCCTGTATTCAGATCTTGAAGTAAACATTCTATATGGTTCTTTGGTGCCTTTTGTAACCAAGTCATCTATCAATACTCCTATATATCCCGCAGACCTTGGTATTATAAATTCTTTATTAGAGGTTGTTTTCAGAGATGCATTTATACCAGCTATAATTCCTTGAGCTGCTGCTTCCTCATAACCAGTAGTCCCATTTATCTGTCCCGCAAAAAAAAGGTTGTTAATTTTTTTTGTTTCCAAAGTGTGATTTAATTCCTGAGGATCAACATAATCATATTCAATTGCATAAGCAGGTTGTGTGATAGTCACTTTTTCTAAACCTTTAATTGTTCTCACAAAATTTTCTTGAATCTCACTGGGTAGTGAGGATGATATTCCATTAGGATATATTAATTCACTGTCCAATCCCTCGGGTTCCAGAAATATTTGATGCGATGACTTATTTTTAAATTTGTAAATTTTATCTTCAATTGATGGGCAGTATCTAGCGCCCATTGATTGAATTTCTCCTGAATACATAGGTGATAAATTTAGATTTCTGGCAATAATTTCATGGGTGTTTTTATTGGTATGAGTAATGAAACATGAAACCTGAGGAATGTGGATATCTCTGTTGATAAAAGAAAATGGAACTATTTTCTTATCTGGGTGTTGTTCATCTAAGTTATTGAAATTTATAGTTTTTTTTAGCAATCTTGGTGGTGTCCCTGTCTTTAATCTGCCTATTGAAAACTTTAGCTCTTTAAGTTTTTTTGCAAGCTTGATTGAAGGTTTATCTCCAACTCGTCCAGCGGCTTGTTTTTCAGAACCTATTCTTATTAATCCTCGTAAAAAAGTGCCAGTGGTTAAAACAACAGATTTAGATGATATTTTTTTATTATTATTTAGAACAACACCTACCACCTTATTGTTAGAAATAATTAAATCTTCTACAGATCCTTCAATAATTTCTAAGTTTTTTTGATTTTTTATTAAGCTGTTTACAGCATTTTTATAGAGATTTCGATCTGTTTGAGCCCTTGGCCCTCTAACAGCCGCACCTCTACTTGAGTTTAACATCCTAAATTGAATACAAGACATGTCGGTTGACTTACCCATTACTCCATCTAATGCGTCTATTTCCTTAACAAGATGACCTTTTCCAAGCCCCCCAATAGCTGGGTTGCATGACATTTCTCCTATTTTCTCTATTTTATGTGTAATCAAAGCTGTTTTTGAGCCAATTCTTGCAGATGAACAAGCCGCTTCCACACCAGCATGTCCTCCTCCAATTACAATTACATCAAATTTATTATCCATATCTCTTTTCACGTGAAATTACTTACCAATACAAAAATCACTAAATATTATATCTAAAATTTTCTCAATATCAAATTTTTGATTAATTCCATCAATATACATAATTGATCTTCTAACATTTTCTGCGGCAATATCTATTTCTTTTAAATCAAGGTTTTTAAGTAATACAAGAGATTTGTTTAAGCTTTCCATATGTCTTTCACGTGAAAAGACTGGCCCAGAAATTGGTTTTTTCTTTAATTTTGAAGATATGGTTTTAATAAGGTTTTTAATTCCATAACCAGATACCGATGAAATGCTTTGTACCCCATTAATTTTCTTTTTATTAGTATCATATTTTGATTTAACAAATATTTTTGATTTGATGCTGCTATAGTTTTTCTTTTCATTATTTTTGAGAAAAACTATATTCAAATCAGACTTTTCAGCGCTCTCTAGCGATCTTTCAATGCCTATTTTTTCAATTAAATTCTTATATTTTCTTATTCCAGCTGTATCAACAAAAATGTACTTATCACCCTGAATATCTAGGGTGGAGCTTACTAAATCAGTGGTTGTTCCAGGTATATTGGTAACTATAGAAACCTCTTTATTGTTGATATAATTAATAAAGGAAGATTTTCCTGTATTTGGCTTTCCAATAATAGTTATTGTAAAACCATTATGTATTTGTCTAGATAAAGATGATCTTTTAATAATATTTTCAATTTGTTTATATATGTTCTTATTTTGTTCTTTTATATTTTTATATATTTCTTTAGGAAGATCTTCGTCAGCAAAATCAATAATTGCCTCTATATCTGCTAGAAGTTTTTTTTGTTTATTTGATATTTCATTAATAAACCTATCTAAATTTCCACTTAAATTACCTATGGCTAACTTTCTTTGATTTTCTGTTTCTGCATTAACCAAATCATTAATTGTTTCAGCTTCTAAAATACTAATCTTATCATTCATTAGAGCTTTTTTGGTAAATTCTCCAGGCTCAGCAAGTCTGATTTGTTTTTTTAACAGGGTTTTGGTTATTTTGTTAATTACAGAGATGCTTCCATGACAGGATATTTCGACCATATCCTCTCCTGTATAACTTTTTGGTGATTTAAAAAAAGTTGTTAGTGTTTGATCTACGATATTTTTTCCATCTATTATATTATTTAAAGAAGCAAAGTTTGTTTTAAATTTTTTTTTAGAAGATATTGATTTTATTATTTTGTGAGAGTCTTTACCTGAAACCCTAAAAACAGCTATGCCTGATTTACCTCTTTGTGTAGCAAGTGCAAAAATTGTGTCCTTTGAATGATTCATTTTTTGGGAATTAAACCCAAGATGACATTAAGTAAATAATAAAAATTAGCAGGTATTTCTTAGTGTTCTAGTTTATTCCAACCAGTCTACCCATTGATTAACTTGGTCAGGGGTAACAAAATCAAATTGCATATTTCCTTGATTAATCAAAAAGGTGTTAGTCATGCGGTGGTGTTGTACAGCATTATCACAAAGCAGATCCATTAACCCATCATTGTTAACATCGATTAGCAAGGTCTCCGAACAATAAGTATTCCATGGGTGGTTGCTTTCTGATTTAACCATTGAGCCCCACGTTTTAGCGTCTTGCCATTCTTCAAGTGGCTCAAGAACGATGTTAGTATCAATTAACTCTAATTTGCCATCTATGTTTTCATAAGCAACCCAAGCCGACCCTGAATAATACATACCAACGTTTGAGCTAACAAGGTCAATGTCACCGTCGTTATCAAAGTCAAAAGCTGTCATCTCTGGGACTTCAGAAAATATAAAATTACCAACCTTTGCTGGTTTAAGTTTGTGAATTTGTTTAAATTTACCTTTGCCATTGCCATAATACATAGCGATATAGTGAGAGTTTTTGGTTTCATTTACAACACCTCCTTGTGGTGAATGCTTCCTGTATTCTGCATTATAATGGGCGTTGCCACTAACAATATCCAAATTACCGTCATTATTAAAATCACCTACAGCAGCTACAAAGAAAGCTCCTGGGTTTCTAGTAATACATTTTTTTGCTTTAAAATTACCCTTTCCGTCGTTGTAGTGACAAATAACACCAGTAAAGTCAGTTGTTATAACATCTAAGTCTCCATCATTATCAATATCGCCTACATCAGAACCATGAGAAAATCCTTGAAACGTTTTTGTTTTTTTGTCGACTAAATGTCCCTTATGATTTGAGGCAGACCATTTAAATGGTCCTGTTGAAATTAAAACCGGGTTAACCCCCTTATAGTTAAAATTACCATCATTCAGTTCCACAGATGCATTAGGTACAAATAAGTCATTTATACCGTCAGCATTAAAGTCTTGTATAATGATGCGTGATGTTCCGTTAGGATAACCCTTATCATTTGACTTTCCCCAGTCAAAAAGATCTTTATTGTTAAGTTTTTTAAAATTAAGGTTTTCGTCTAATGAATAAACCTGAAAAGGAAGGGAATAGGCGTTGATTGTGCTACAACCAATCCTTCCCTCTGTAGAATTTTGGCTTTCCTGACAAGGCTTACCAGTACCCCAGGTTATGTAATCAAGTTTACCATTTCCGTCTAAATCACCAAACAGTCCTCCTTCTCTATAAAAGATCGCCCTATCATTGTTTACATACTTTTTCATCCAGTCTCTACTTGGCAAGACATATTTTCCTAGTTTATTTTTCATACTTTCATCAATATATTTTCCTGAAAGCAGTACTCCAAGTTCTTTTGCTTTATTTACAACCTGATTAGCCTGAAGATTTATAGAAAAAAGAAATGTTGATACTAATAGAAATAAAATTTTTTTAATAAACACATGTTTATATTAATAAAAAAAAATTTAAAAAAAAGAATAAAGATATAGCTATTTGGTTCCCATACTTTGGAAGAAGTCGTTGTTAGTTTTTGTATTTTTCATCTTTTCTAAAAGAAACTCCATTGACTCTGTTGTTCCCATTGGAGCTAATATTTTTCTTAAAATAAATATTTTTCCTAATTCGTCTTTATCTAATAACAGTTCTTCTTTTCTTGTGCCTGATTTACCAATATCAAAAGCAGGGTATGTTCTTTTTTGGCTAAGTTTTCTATCAAGACACATCTCACTGTTACCAGTTCCTTTAAATTCTTCAAAGATAACCTCATCCATTCTGCTTCCAGTATCTATTAGAGCTGTAGCAATTATTGTTAAAGATCCACCCTTTTCAACATTTCTCGCTGCCCCAAAAAACCTTTTTGGCCTTTGGAGAGCATTTGCATCTACACCACCTGTTAGAACTTTTCCACTAGAGGGCACTACAGTATTATATGCTCTTCCAAGTCTTGTAATAGAGTCAAGCAAAATTACTACATCGTGTTTATATTCAACAAGCCTTTTTGCTTTTTCTATAACCATTTCTGCAACTTGTACGTGTCTAGAAGCAGGCTCATCAAATGTTGAACTAATTACCTCACCTTTAGTTAATGATCTTTGCATATCTGTAACTTCTTCAGGTCTTTCATCTATTAGAAGAACAATTAATTTTGTATCTGGACTATTTGCAGTAATAGCGTTTGCTATTTTTTGCATGATAATCGTTTTACCTGTAAATGGCTGTGCAACTATTAACTGTCTTTGACCTTTTCCTAGCGGAGCAATTATATCAATAATTCTTTCGGTTAAGTCAGGCATTGGCTTTTCCTGCTCTAGTTTAAACCTTGAATCAGGATAAAGCGGCGTTAGATCTTCAAAATTAACTCTATTTTTAACTTGATCTATATCTTGACCATTAATCTTGTTTATTTTTATTATAGCAAAATATCTTTCGCCTTGTTTGGGAGATCTAATTTCTCCCTCAACACTATCGCCTGTTCTCAAACTAAACTTTTTTATTTGAGAGGGAGATACATAAATATCATCAGGGCCCGGAAGATAGTTAGATTCTGAGGATCTTAGAAAACCAAACCCATCCTGCATAATTTCTATAACCCCAATTCCAGTTATAGCTGTACCCTCCTCAGCAATCGTCTTTAAAATAGCAAACATTAAATCTTGTTTCCTTAATGAAGAAGGGTTCTCGATACCTAACTTATCTGCTTGTTTTAATAACTCTTCTGGATTTTTATTTTTTAGTTCTTGTAAGTTCATATTGGTGGGGTAGTTAGAAATGAAATAATTTATTACAAAAAATAAATATTATTGTCAAAATAAATAATATTATATTTTAATTTAGTATTAGTAGTATTTGTAAGGTGAATCACCATAATTTTAAATTTTTAATAGTTTTTACAACAAGTATTAACATCTGTATAAAAGTAATAAATATCTATTATATTACGTTAATAAAATGAAACTAACCTCAATAAAACAGTGTTTAGAAGAGTACATTTAAGTTAAAAAACTGTTAAAAAAAAGGGATAAATTTTTTAATAACATGACAAGTATAATGCTAGTCAGAGTTATTAAATTGTTCATAACAGATTTGTTTAAAAAGATTTTTTTTTCATCAATTCAACTTTTTTTGAATTGTGTTAATAAGTAATATATTTATCAACATGTTTACTAACAAAGATTATATTTTAGCTAGCTCTAGTAACTCACGATACAAAATTTTAAAGAACGCAGGCTTCCCCTTTAAACAGCTGAACCCAAGTTGTGACGAAGAAAAGATTAAAAGTAAAATAAAGAAGAAAGCTATCTCCCCAGTATCTTTGGTTAAAAAATTATCATACGCCAAAGCATTAAGCATTAGTAAAAACAAAAGATATGCAGAAAAAAAAATTATAGGCTGTGATACTTTGGTTTATCTGAACAACACTATTTTTGATAAAGCCAAAACACTTGAAGAAGCTAAATGGAAAATTAAAAAACTATCAGGGAAGAAGCATAAGATTATCTCTGGTATTACCATTTGTAGAAATGGCAAGATAATTTGGCAACGCAGTGTATCAACAGATATAAAGATAAGAAAACTAACAAACAGTCAAATAAATTTATATTTACAAAAAAGTGGAAAACAAATTTTACAATCTGTAGGCTGTTACCAAATAGAGTCATTAGGACCAAACATTATTGAATCAATAAAAGGAGACTTTTTTAATGTCATGGGACTTCCGTTGTTTGATTTACTAAAATATGTATCAAAAAATGGATAAATATTTTGTAGTTGGAAATAACTCTTCGAAAAGTTTGTCACCAATGATTTTTAATTATTGGTTTAAAAAATATAAAATTGATGCAAAGTACAGTTTTATTGAGCTAAACGATAAGAGCTTTAATAAGGACATTAAAGAAATACTGACTAAAAAAAATGTTAGTGGATTAAATATAACAATACCTTTTAAAGAAAAAATTATAAAACACGTGGACGTTTTAGACGAGCACTCTGAAGTTATAAATGCAACAAACTGTTTATCTATTGGAAAAAAAATAAAAGGAATTAACACAGATTGGTTAGGTTACTATAAAACACTTCCTAAACATTTAAATCTTGCCAAAAAAAAGGTTGTTTTAATTGGCTATGGAGGAGCTGCATACGCAATACATTATGTTTTAAAAAAGAAAGGTTTTAATAACATAACTATTATTAATAGAACAAAAAAAGCGTTAAAGTTCGAAAAACAAGCAAAACAAACACAAGGTTACGACAGATTTGAAGAAATTATTAAATCTGCAAAATTAATTATAAACACCACACCTATTAATCCTATAAAAAACGAGCTTATAAATAGAGTTTCAAGCGATGCTATTTTGAGTGACATTGTTTACTCTCCCAAAGAAACATCATTTTTAAGAAACTTTCCTAACAATAAAAAAATATATGGTATTTCAATGCTCTTAGAACAAGCGGCGCTATGCTTTAAGTTTTGGTTTGGTTTTGAGCCAGTAATTGATAGAAATTTAATTGAAAATTTAGACAAACAGATAAAATGACTTTATTAGTTGCAATAACTGGAGGAATTGGATCAGGAAAATCAACTTTTTCAAATGAAGTAAAAAAAAGAGGATTTAAACTTTTAGACTCAGACCAAGAAGTTTCTAAACTATATAAAAAACCAAGTAAAAACTTTTTAGATTTTTTAAGATCAATAAAATTAGGCAATTCTATAGACGGTAAAAAGATAAACAAAAAGGTAATATTTGAAAAAATATTTGACGATAGCAAAACAAGGGAAAAGTTAGAAAAATATATTCATAAGACAGTGAGAGAAAGCAGAGAAAAATTTTTAAAAAAAGAGAAAAGAAATAAAACGAAGGTGGTTTTTATGGATATACCTCTTTTATTTGAGAACAAATTAAATAAAAATTTTGATCTTATTATATCAATAATATCTTCCAAAAAAATAAGACTAAAAAGGCTAAAGAAATCAAAAAATATAAAAACCAAAACCTTTAATAAAATCACTAAAATACAAACAAGTGATATAGAAAGAAAAAAAAATTCTGATATAGTTATTCTTAACAACTATAATATGAATAACTATTTAAATAAAATAAATCAGGTTTTAGACCTAATTACAACATGAGAGAGATAGTATTAGACACTGAAACAACAGGACTCAACTTCAAGTCTGGAGACAGAATAATTGAAGTCGGATGTGTTGAGTTGCGAAATCATGTAACCACAGGTAACACACTCCAGTTTTATTGTAAGCCAGATAAATCCATATCTGAAGGTGCAAAAAACATAGTAGGCTTGTCTGATGAGTTTCTCGCTAAACAAAAAACATTTAAGGAAAACCATAAATTGTTGCTCGATTTTATAAAAAATGACACATTAATAATTCATAATTCTGATTTTGATTTAGGGTTCATTAATAATGAGCTTTCATTAATTGGTATATCAGCCTTAACCAACCCAGTCATCGATACAGTCTCTCTTGCTAGAGAGGTGTTAAATACCCGAATAGCCAATCTTGATTATCTTTGTAGAAGGTTTGACATAGACCTTTCTGACAGATCTTTTCACGGCGCTCTTTTAGACTCTCAGCTTTTAGCATCTGTTTATTTAGAGCTTAAAGGGGGCAAGCAGTTTTCGATGGAACTCGACACAACAAAGAGTGAAGACGAAAAATCATTAATTAACAATACAAATAAAGAAAAAACTAAAGAAATTATACTAACTGAGGAAAACATTTCTAATCATAGAAAAATGTTAAAAAAGATAAAAAACCCGATTTGGAATAAATTTAACTATTAATATTTAAAAAAGTAATTATATAAATTTTTATGCTTTACGGTGATTTGCAATTTTTCGACATAATTATATTTGCAGCTATTGCTGGATTTATTATTTATCGACTTAGGAGCGTTCTTGGAAAAAGGACTGGTTTTCAAAAAGAAAATAGCAATCAAAAACCAATACAAAAAGAGCAAAAAAAACAAGAAAATAAAATTCCGTCTCTACTTGATAATGAGGTTAAATTAGAAGCAATATACAAACATGTTAGCGATTTTGATCATAAACAATTTTTAGACGGAGCAAAAAAAGCTTTTGAAATAATTATAACAGCCTTTAACAATGGTGATAAAAAAACCTTAGTTAATCTTGTGTCAAAAGATGTGTACAAAGCGTTTGAAAAAGCTATCGATGAAAAATCAAATAATTCATCATCCCAATTTTATTCTTTGATTATTGACAGTGTGGAAGATGCTAAAGTTGAAAACAACACAATCTCTATATCTATAAACTTTATAAGTGAACAGATGTTAAATAATGATGAGGGCAAAATTATTAAAAACAAAGATACATGGACTTTTGAGAAACCAATAAACTCACCAAGCCCAATATGGGTTTTAACTCGAACATAGTTATTTGTCGTTTGAAAATTTAAAATTAAGAATAAAAAAAAATGAGGGTTATTCTAGTAAGCCATACAAAGATCAACTAGGTTTTTTTACAATTGGGTACGGACACCTAATTAAACCTAACGAAAGTAAATATTTTAAGCACAGTTTCAAAAAAAAATTCTTTGAAGATCTTTTTGAAGATGATTTTAACAAAGCTTTAAAAATATATAAAAAGCTATTTCATAAAAATATTTATAAAAAGCCCGAAACTGAACTTCTAATTGAAATGATATTTCAGTTAGGGCCTAAGGGTGTTTCAAAATTTAAAAAAATGCATTCTCATCTTGATAAAAAACATAAGTATATGGTTTGTTTGGAAATGATGGATAGCTTGTGGTACAAACAAACTAGAGAAAGGGTTAATAATTTAATTAAACATTTTCTTAGATAAATTATGGAAGATGATTTGTTTTTAAAAAAAATGAAAGGGGTTAAGCCTTTTAAAAAAAATGACAAAAAATTTTTGAATACAAATAAGGGTTTTAAGAAAAAGGTTATAAAAAAAAACGAAACTAAACCACAACAAAGAGATAACCCCCCTTTGGTTCACAGATATTCAAAATCACAATTCAATCTAACATTTAACGAAATTAATAAAGACCTAAAAAAGGGCAAAATTAAAATTGACAGAAGGTTAGATCTACATGGTTACAGTCTAATAGATGCATATGATTTATTTAAAAAAGAAATAAAAAAAACATATGAAAAAAACAAAAGATGCATATTGGTAATTACAGGAAAAGGATCCCATCTAAACAAAACTAAAGAAGATTTTAATCCGAAATTATTTTATGGTAAAATTAAAAAATCCATAATTTCTTGGGCGGAAGAAGATAGTTTGAAAAAATATATTTTGACTTATCAAACAGCTGGAATCGCGCATGGCGGTGAAGGCGCAATTTTTATATATTTAAGAAAAAAAAAATTTTAAATTATTCTTAATTTAAATATTTTTTCTTTAAAATAAATTAAAATTTTTTCTGGGAAAAAATGTTCGCCACTTAGATATAAATCAATATTTTTAAGATCATTTCTGTTGTGGTCTGCCCAAATATTTTTATAATCTTTAATTTTCAGTGATGTATAGTTTTTGCTATCTGCAATCTTTTTTTTCATCACATATATACGCCTACCATCTACCGTTTTAGCTTCTTCGTTACCATTTAATATGTTTAATAAAGATGTTATTGGATCAAAATAGTACAAAAGATTTTTTAAATCAATTCGTGAAAACTCATCCTCTTTTGGAATTTGCAAAATTTCAACTAAGTTTTTGTCAAATTTAATTTCAACAATTTTTACATCTTTTTTTGTTCTCCAATATTGTTTATATTCTTTTGTATTAAAGACACCAGATTTTACATCACCAGAAGACGTATATTGTCCTGTAAAACTATAAAGAGGTGAGAAAAAACCTGAACTTTCTAAATTAATATTTGTTTCATATTTGCCGTCTTTAATATTTAAAAACCAATTTAATTTGCCAATTTTAATCCCAGAAACATAAATATTATATTCAGCTTCAGAACTATTTGCTTTAACAGAACTACAAAAACTAACTATAAATAGAATTATAAACTTAATTAAAACTAACTTCATAAACATTTAAATCTTTGTTTGTAAATACGTAGTCGGGTGTCTCAATCTTAATAATTGTGAAATTATTATTTAAGTATTCTATTTCGTTTGGGCTACCAATTAAAATAAAGTCTTCTGCCATCTCTTTTTTTAAAGAAGATGTAATCATAAAGTGGTTTGTAACTACAGAACTATTATTATAAGGCATATAAAAGCTTAAATTTTTATCTCTTAACTCATAACTCATACTAGAAAACAACAACCTGTCTGAAATAACAAAATTCTTATTTTCATCATTTGCTCTAATAGAATAAATTTTTTGGGCAAATGTGTTTAACCCATTAACTCTGTCAAATATTTTGGCAGGATAGCTTGACCAAATTAATAAATATAAAAAAATACAAAATACAAAATTAAACAATATGTTCATTTTTTTTAAAATATTATTAATTGAAACAATATATAAAAAAACAAAAAATGAAATTAGCCCAGGCGCAGCCCAATTAGCATTTGCCCTGACAAGTATAGCTTCAAAAAAGACAATTAGAAATATAGGTAAAGAAAAAAACAAGAGTAGTTTTTTTTCATTATCTATAATATTAATTTTTTTATAGTTAATTATTGTTCCTAAAAATATAAAAGGCCCCAACATCAGTATTTGAACTAATATAAATTCCAACCCCCTATACAAACTAAATTTAGCATTTTCTAAATTAACATTATCTGAAGTGTGTTGTAGAGTTATCCAGCCATTATTTAGGTTCCAGATTATATTTGGAAGCATTATTAACAATGTGCATAGGAAGCTTATAAAAAATAAATAAAAGTTTTTAAGAAAAAATATTCTAAACTTTTTATCTGCAAAAATAAACATTAACATGCAAATTACAAAATAAATGGCTGCATATTTTGCTAGAAATGCTAATCCTAAAAAAATCCCTAATGATATAAAATTTATAGTATTTGGATTTTTTTTTATTTTTACTAATTCATTTAAAGAAAGTGTCCAAAAAAGTAAAAGAACAACATCAGTGCTTATAATATAGGATGAAAATGAAACCGAAGGTATAAACAAGAATAAAAGAGAACAAGAAAGTGAGTTTTTTTTATCTAATCCTATATTTTTACACAAATTATAAATTGCACAAGCGGTAAGAAAATAAATAAGCATTGGTAGTATTTTTAGGGACAAAAAGGTCTCGCCAAGAAATTCTGAGTAAATTTTTATTATCCAAGCTAATAAAGGAGGTTTTGAAAAATAACCAAAAGCCAAATCTTTTGACCACAGCCAATATTGCGCTTCATCTCCAAATAAATTAAATCCCGTAAAATATACTGCTGAGATTTTGATTAAAAACAATAATATTACTAATGAAATTAATATTCTATTTGTCATGATATTTTTTGAACAAGCTAAATATTACAAGATTTAAAAATATCACAAACATTCCTGCAAACAAAATATCACTCAGAAAATGACCTCCTGCAATAATCCGCACAAAACCCAAAAGTAAGCCCGAAAAAATACTCAAATATAAGAATATTATATTTTTTGTAATGAAATATAAAATTACAATTGAAAAACCAACCGACGCATCACCAGAAACAAAAGAACAGTTTGTATTGCATGCACTACTGAAACTATACCAAGGAGTAAAGGGGTTTACACCTCCAAAGTCCAAAATTTCACCTGGTCTAGCTCTTCCCCAAAAATTTTTAAGAATCAAATTTATAAACAACAACACAACAAATATCTGTGAAAACCAAATAAGTAATATTTCTTTTATTTTAAATTTATAATTAAAGAAAATAATATTTATTCGAAAAAAATTTGCAATTATTGGCAGTATAAGAACATAAATTAGTATTAAAGGTAAGAAACCCTCTCGAACAACTTTTGATAATAAATCATAACTTTGTAAAGCGAACTGGGAATTTCCATAATAGAAAAATCCTGAAATATAAACATCGAGATCAGAACCAACTGTTAAAAACAAAGCAATAAAAATAAAAATTATTATAATATAGTTTAGCTCAGAATTTTTTTTAAACACATATTCAGGTAAACATAAATTACTATACTTTTTAGCTAATAAATGATTCAAAATCTTAAATACCATTAAAGCTAATATTGCACCCGCCAGAATATCTGTAAAAAAATGCGCCCCTACTACAACCCTGCTTAATGCAACAACTGACGCTAAAAATAAAAATAGGTATTTAAGTTTTGGTAAAAATACACAAAGTATTAGGCTGATCATAAAAATAGTAGATGAGTGACCTGATGGAAATGAATGAAAGCTTGAATCAAATGTTAAAAAATTTAAAATTATATCATTATCAAAATCTGTGTGGTTTGGTCTTGGTCTTCCAATTAGGTGTTTAAGCAACTGTGTAATAAATCCAATTGCTATCAAGTAAATAAATACTGAAGTAAAAAAATTAATTAAGACATCTATGTTTTTAACCCTAATTATTTTAATCTTTTTGTTAAAATACAAAAATAAGGTAAAAATAATTGTCATACCAAAGTACCAAGACGAATTACCAAGTTGAGTTATCTTAACAAAAAATTCTATTAAACGAATGTTAGCTCTAGAATTTTTGATATTCTCAACATAATCATAAATTAAAAAATCTATACCAATCGAAAAAAAAAGACTCAGTGTCAAAATTAATAAAAAAAATATATCAAATTTTATTTTGTCTAGAACTCTCATTTAATACTTCTATCAATGCTAAATGGAGTTTATAGTATAAATTTTGATAAATCCTGACTTTTAATTAATTCACCAAGGCTATCTTCAACATATTTCTCATCTATTGTGATTTTTGTAGGTCCAATATCTGATGCTGTAAAACTAACTTCTTCTAGTAATTTCTCCATCACAGTGTGCAATCTTCGTGCCCCAATATTTTCAACATTCTGATTAATTTCTGAAGATAATGTGGCAATAGAATCAATCCCACTATCTTCAAACTCCAAATCAACCTTTTCGGTTCCAAGTAAACCTTTATATTGTTTTATTAAACTATTTTGAGTCTCAGTAAGTATAAGCCTAAAATCTTCCTTGCTCAAGCTATCTAGCTCAACTCTTATTGGTAGCCTACCTTGTAGTTCAGGAAGCATATCTGATGGTTTAGATAAATGAAATGCACCAGAAGCAATAAACAATATATAGTCAGTCTTTACAACACCGTGTTTGGTAGTAACAGCAGTACCTTCTATTAATGGTAAAAGATCTCTCTGAACACCCTCTCTTGAAACATCTGCGCCACTTCTATCGGTTCGTGAAGTTATTTTATCAATCTCATCTATAAAAACAATTCCGTTTTGTTCAACATCATACAGCGCCCTTGTGTTTATTTTATCTTGATCTAACAATTTATCAGTTTCTTCATTTAATAAGTAAGCATGCGAGTCTTTCACAGACATTTTTTTCATTTTCTTTTGACCACCAAATCCTTTTCCAAACACATCACCTAAATTAATCATACCCATTTGGGATCCAGGCATTCCTGGTATATCCATTGTTGGTAAATTAAAATTTGCATTAGAAGAAACTGGTATTTCGACTTCATTTTCATTAAGCTCACCTGAGCGAAGCTTGCTTCTAAAACTATCTCTAGTTGCGGGTGTTGAGCTCTTAGATACAAGAACATCTAAAATTCTTTCCTCAGCATTTTTTTCAGCCTTGGCTTTAACTTCTTTACCCATTTGTATTTTTGTTTTTGTTATACTTATTTCGACAAGATCTCGTATTATCTGTTCCACATCTCTTCCAACATAACCCACTTCTGTAAACTTAGTTGCCTCTACTTTTATGAAAGGTGCGTTTGCTAACTTAGCAAGTCTTCTTGATATCTCTGTCTTACCACAACCTGTTGGACCAACCATTAAAATGTTTTTAGGTACAATCTCCTCTTTAAGAGAGTCGTCAAGCTGTTTCCTTCTCCACCTATTTCTTAACGCAACTGCAACTGCTCTTTTAGCTTTATTTTGACCTATGATAAATTTGTCAAGTTCTGAAACTATTTCTCTTGGACTAAAACTTGATTCCATTTTACAACTCTATTGTTTCTGAAATTATATTGTGATTTGTATATATGCATATGTCTGCAGCAATTTTTAGTGATTCCAAGGCTATTTCTTTTGCATTCATTTTTGTGTTTTTGATAAGTGCTTTTGCTGCACTATTTGCATAAGGGCCACCAGAACCAATTGCAAGAATACCGTCATCTGACTCAATAACATCTCCTGTTCCAGACAATAATAAACTTACATCCTTATCAGCTACAATCATCATTGCTTCTAGTCTTCTAAGATATCTGTCAGTTCTCCAGTCCTTAGCAAGCTCAACACATGCTCTTTTTAATTGATTTTTGTATTGCTCTAGCTTTCCTTCTAATCTTTCAAAAAGTGCGAAAGCATCTGCTGTTGAACCAGCAAAACCAGATATGACTGACTCATCCATACCAAGCCGCCTAATTTTTTTAACATTTGATTTCATCACAGTGTTTCCAAAACTAGCTTGTCCGTCACCAGCAATTACTACTAAATTATCTTTTCTGATACCAATTATAGTGGTCGATTTTATTTTATTTTTTTCCATATTCTTTGCCTTTTAATAAAATGGCTATTTAATTATTTTAATCAAGTGATTTACCTAGAATTTATTCAATTTCGCTGATATTAGGCAAAAATGAGAAAAGCTCAAATCCAAAGAAATACCAAAGAAACAAAAATTACCTGTTCAATTAATTTAGATGGTTCTGGCGTCTCTAATGTTTCAACGGGCATAGGTTTTTTTGATCACATGTTGGAATTGTTTATACACCATAGTTTAATTGATATGGATATTAAAACAGATGGAGATATAAATGTAGACCTACACCATAGTGTTGAAGATACAGCCTATGCGATTGCTCAAGCAACAACAAAAGCCCTAGGAGAAAAAAAAGGTATAAAAAGATATGGTTTTTTTTATATACCTATGGACGAAGCACTCTCGCGGTGTGTTATTGATTTTAGTGGCAGACCAGAATTTATTTGGAAAGTTAAGCTAGGTTTAGAAAAAATTGGTGAAATGGATACAGAATTATTCACTGAATTTTTTAAAGCATTTGCTAATGAGTCCAAGTGTAATTTGCACATTGAAAATTTTTATGGAAAAAATAATCATCACATAATAGAATCATGCTTTAAAGCATTTGCTATAAGCTACAGAAATGCCGTTGAGGCTGATCCAAGAAGAGCAAATAATATCCCCTCTTCTAAAGGCATATTATAAATTTAAATGAAACAAATCACCATAATTGATTATGGGTCTGGAAACGTTCTGTCTGCTCAAAAATCTTTTATTAAAGTTGCTAAAGAAAACAATATTGAAACAAAAGTTATTATTTCTAATAATTTATTTGAAATAAAAAAATCAACACACCTGGTTTTACCTGGACAAGGATCTTTTTCAACTTGTATGAATGGTTTAAAAAAGAAACCAGGTTTGATTGATGAATTATATAATTTTGCAATTGTTAGAAAAAAACCTTTTCTAGGAATATGTGTTGGTATGCAAATGCTTGCATCTGATAGCAAAGAAAATGGATATCATAAAGGCTTAGGTTGGATTGAAGGAACAATTAAACCTCTTCCTAATAAAAACTTGAAGATGCCGCATATGGGCTGGAATATTGTTAAGCCATTAAAAGAAAGTAATTTAATTTCGACTTCTATGGATTATTACTTTGTTCATTCATACTATTTTGATTGTATAAATAAAGAAAATAAACTGGCGGAAACTCAGTACGGAATAAGTTTTGCTTCAATTGTTGCAAAAGAAAATATATATGGCGTTCAGTTTCATCCTGAAAAAAGTTCCTCCCAAGGATTAAACTTAATTAAAAATTTTGTGAGTTAAAATGTCTATACAATTAAAAGAAAAAATAAACATCTCAGTAGGTACAATAGTCAGTTTATCTAAAGTAGATCTTGCAGATCTATGTAACATTACAGAACAAGCAATCAGTGCAGGAGGAGGTTTTGGCTGGTTAAGAGTTCCAACAAGAGAGATTCTTAATGAATATTGGAACAATATAACTGACGACAAACTAAACAATTTAGTTGTAGGAAGACTCAACGGTGTTATTGCAGGAACGTTACAGTTATCTTACGAAGCTCCAAATATTGAGTCTAGAAAAAGTATTGCTCAAATTAAAAGACATTTTGTTGCTCCATGGGCAAGAGGTTATGGACTAGCCAAATCTATGATAGACTTTTCCGAAAAAAAAGCAAAAGAAGAAAATATCAAATCAATTCAACTGTCCGTTAGAGAAACTCAAGATGCTGCAATTCAATTATTTTCTGGTAAAGATTACAAAATATGGGGAGAAAACCCATATTATGCTTTTATTAACGGCAGTTTTGTTAAAGGAATATATTTTTTTAAAAACTTATAGTGCAAATAATACCAGCCATCGACCTTAAAGATAACAAATGTGTTAGGCTTAATAAAGGTAAGGACGAAACAAGTGTTGTTTTTAATAACGATCCTGAAAAACAAGCAATTTATTTCCAAAAAATTGGCTGCAAAAAAATACATATTGTTGATTTAGATGCTGCATTTGGAAGATCAGAAATAAACCTACCTTCAATAAAAAAAATTAGAGAAGCTGTTAGCATTCCAATTCAATTAGGTGGAGGAATAAGAAGTAAACTTGATGCAGAAAAATATTTTGAATTAGGAATCGATTATTTAATTATTGGATCAATGTCAGTAAAAAAACCAGAAATTATTAAAGCATTATCAAATTTTTACAAAAATAGAATCTATGTTTCACTTGATATAAAGGGGAATAATATAATGATTAGTGGATGGAAAGAAAAATCTAAGTTAAAGATAATTGACATATTAAGTTTATACAACGAGACTGACATAAATGGCTATGTAATAACAGACATACTTAATGATGGAATGTTAAATGGTTTAAATGTAGATTTTATAAAAAATAATGCAGAAAAAATTAAATCAATTAATAAACTAAATAAAAAAATTATTGTCGCTGGCGGACTAACTAACTATGAAGATCTAAAATTATTGAAAAACCTAAAATTAAAAAACATTGAAGGAATTATATCTGGAAAATCTTTTTACGTAGGAAATATTGATTTAATGAAGGCTCAAAAAATATTAAACGATAATGGTTAAGGTCAGAATAATTCCCTGCTTGGACGTTAAAGATGGAAGAGTGGTGAAAGGAATTAATTTTTTAGATCTAGTTGATGCTGGAGACCCTGTAGAACAAGCTAAGCATTATTCTGAAAATGGAGCAGATGAGATATGCTTTCTAGATATTAGCGCTTCTCTTGAAAATAGAGACACAATGATAAATGTTGTTAGAAAAACAGCTGAAGAGGTTTTTATTCCATTAACGGTTGGAGGAGGTATTTCCTCTTTAGATAATATTAAATCATTGTTAAAGGCAGGCGCAGATAAAATTTCTATAAATTCTTCTGCAATTAATAACCCAAATATAATAAAAAAATCATCAGAGTATTTTGGCAATCAATGTATTGTAGTTGCTGTAGATGCAAAAAAAAACAAGAATGATTGGTTTGTATATTCACATGGTGGCACAATAAATACAGGACTATTTGCTTTAGACTGGATTGAAAAGCTTCAAAAATTAGGAGCGGGAGAAATATTATTAACATCAATGGATAAAGATGGAACAAAATCAGGTTTTGATTTAGATCTTTTAGCGAAAGTCTCTAAGATTTCTAAAATACCAGTTATTGCAAGTGGTGGCGTAGGAAAGCTCCATCATTTCTATGATGGTGTAGTAAAAGGTAAAGCTGATGCTTTATTGGCAGCATCAGTCTTTCATTTTAATGAAATCAGTATTAAAGAGGTTAAAGATTATTTAATAAAAAAAGATATTAAAATAAGAATATAGCTTTATGAATATTGAGGAATTATTTAACACAATAGAAAAAAGAATAAAGAATAAAACTAAGAGATCATATACAAACAAATTATTAAGACTAGGTCCAAAAAAAATTGCTCAAAAGTTTGGTGAAGAAACGGCGGAGCTTATTATTGACTATTTAACTGGTTCAAAAAAAAGAACAATTGAGGAAGTTGCTGATGTGATTTATCATCTATTAGTTTTAATTAAATCTAAAGGAATTACAATTAACGATATAAACAAAGAGCTTGCTAAGAGAAAATAAAATGTATGATGATAATAACGTTTTTGCTAAAATTTTACGAAACGAAATACCATGTAATAAAGTTTATGAGGACGATTACTCACTTTTCTTTCATGACATTAATCCACAGGCAAAAATACATGTATTAGGTATTCCAAAAACTAAATGTGTTGATTTTCTTGATTTTATTTCAAACTCAAACACAAAAAATGTATCAATTTTTTTTAACAATGTAAACATAGTTGTAGATAAGCTTAATGTTAGAGAATCTGGTTTTAGGATTATATCAAACTCAGGCATTAACGGGGGTCAAGAAGTATTTCATTTTCATATTCATATTTTAGCAGGTGAAAAAATAGGAGCTTTTAAATAACTACTCTTTTACTATAACATAATTTACTATTTCTCTTACACCTTTGATACTTTTTAACGAATTAATCAAATCTTCCAATTGTTCAGGTCGTGATGTTATACCTGCTACATATACCTTTCCCTTAATTGTTTCAAAGTTGTAAGCCATCGATCTAAGGCCTATGGTTTTAGCAGCTACTGCTTTTGCTTGGGTATTAATCCATAAATCATTAGCATAATCTTTAATTGTTTCTCTGTTTCCAACTTCAATTTCGTTTATTACCTCTTTAACGCCTTCAACCTCCCAAACTAATCTTACTGCGTCAATTCTTACTTCTTGATTATCAACTAAACCAGTAAGCAAAATCCTACCTTCCAAAACAGTTGTGTTAATGTCGACAAATAGGTTATTTCCAGCGTTAAGAAATTTTGCTGCCACATTAACTTTAATTGTTGCATCATCAACAACAGCACCAAGAGACCTATCTCCTTCTGCAACTACCATTGCAGTACCACCACCAGTTGCTAGAATTCCAGAAGGGCTACAGCTGTAAATTAATCCTGTAACAACAAATAAAAAAGAAATTTTATATATTAATAAGATTTTTTTAAATTTAGAACCCATTTATATACTTTGTTTTTGGTTATTCCTGTAAATTTATGTACTATTTGAACGACGTCGGTCAAAGAAAATTTTAAAAGGAGTTTGTTAATTTCTGTTCTATAAACATCCAATTCTAAGGATTGTGTTCTTTTTTGTGATTTTCCTTCTATAACAACAACAAACTCTCCCCTTAAACTTTCATCACTTTTCGTTATTATTTTCTTTAAATCATAACCTTTGCCTCTAAAAGTATTTTCGTTCATTTTGGTTAACTCTTTTGAGATGCTTACTGATCTTTCACCACATTCTTTTTCAGCGATATCTAAAAAAATCCTTAATTTATGACTTGATAAAAAGAAAACGACAGTTTTATTTGAATCTTTAATTTTTTTAATAAAATTATTAATTTCATTTTTGTTTTTTGGAAAAAAACCCAAAAAACAAAATTCATTAATCGGTATTCCGGATAATTGTAGCGCAGGTATTATTGAGCTTGGACCTGGTACAGTAGTAATCTTTATACTATTTTTAATACAATGCTGTATTAATTTGAATCCAGGGTCCGAAATTAGAGGAGATCCTGCATCAGATATTAAAACAATCTTCTTGGAATACAAATCTTTATCTATTTTTTGAATTATTAATTTTTCGTTATAATCATGCAAAGAAATTAATTTCTTTTTAATGCCTAATTTATTTAGTAGTTTAAGAGAATGTTTAGGGTTTTCACAAAGTATCAAGTCAGATCCGTTAATGACTTCGATTGCACGTTCTGATATGTCTTGTAAATTACCAATTGGTGTTGCAACAATAGTTATACCAAGATCAATTTTATTCATATTTATTTTTATCTATTCTTGTACCTCAATTGATATTTCAACACAATCTGAACAATCTTCTGAACAAGATATAATAAATGAACAAAAAGTCACAACAAATAAAGAACAACCAATAGAAAAAATAAATAGTATAGTAACTGAAGAAAAAAATAATATAATTATTGATACTGAAATAAGTAAAGAGGTGATAATATTATTTTCTAATAAGAGTAAAGAAAATTTTACTAAACAATTCATCAATGTTCTTGAACTTGCTACTTATAATAAAAAACTATCAGACGTCTCTTTTAATTTAATATTTTTTGATAATGAAGATGAGTTAATAAAAATAATATCTGAACCTGAACAAAAGGGAAAAATTTTTATTGGTCCATTAGAAACAAACTACACAGAAATTGCTAAAAATTTTTGCGATAGAAGATTTATATTCTTTGCCTTTTCTGCAGATAGTGAACTTGCAGAAAAATGTATCTATCTAATAAACTTTTTTCCAAAAAATGAATTAGAACAATTACTTTCTTCATTGAATAACAAATCTAAAGTAGCACTGCTTTATCCAGAAAATATTTATGGATATAAGATCAATGGAATGATTGATGAAGTTATAAATCAAAGTGATGCTATTCTTATAAATAGATCCTCATACAAAAATGATTTATCAAATGTAAGAGATGCAATAAAAGAACTGGGTAAATATGAGCTTAGAAAATATGAACTTGAGAGACAAAAGCAAATTCTTTTAACAAAAAATGATAAAGAATCAAAAAAAAGACTAGAGAAATTGCGTAAATTTAAAACAACAAAAGATTACGATTTTACACATATCTTGTTGGCCGACTATGGAATAAATCTACTTCAAGTTGCGCCATTATTGCCGTATTATGATATAGATCCAAACGTGATTCAGTTTATGAGCACTGGTGTAATTGATGACAAAAATTTTTTTTTAGAACCCTCTTTGCAGGGAACAATATTTCCTGGGATTGAAAAATCAAAAAGATCACAGCTAATGAATGAGTATTTGAAAATATATAATGAAAATATGTTGCGAATATCAACTTTGCCTTATGATTTAGTCGGTATATTAGATTACATTTATTCTAAAAAATTAACTTATAATCAGGCCTTGGAATTACTCAATAGTTCTAAAATTAAATTTAATGGCATTGATGGTGAATTTTATTTCAAAAACAATGTTATTGAAAGAGAGCTTGACATATTAGAGATATCAAATGGATATGCAAACAAGATCAATTAGCTAAAAAGTTCATCAATTTATTTATTGCAATAGATCTGTGGCTTATATTGTTTTTTTTAATTTTGCTAAATTCACCGAAAGTTTGTGAATATCCGCTAGGTATGAAAATAGGATCGTATCCAAAACCACCTTTACCTTTTGCATATTTTGATATTGTCCCTTTTATATTTCCTTCAAAAACAATATGATAATTAAATTTTGTTGTTAAACAAATTGAGGTCTTGAAATATGCTTTATTCTTTCCTGTATCCTGAACTTTACTAAAAATATATTTGAAGCATTCATTTTCATTTTCAAAATTACTTAAAAATTTTCTAGAAGATATACCAGGTTTCCAATTCAATGCTTCAATACAAATTCCAGAGTCATCAGCAAAACTAGGAATTTGAGATCTTTGAAAACCAAACGAAGACTTAATTTTTGCATTCTCAGCGAAAGAAGATCCCACTTCTTTTGGTTCATATAAAATATTCAAGTCATTTGGACAAAAAATTTCGATTGATAACTGATTTAAAAGTTTTTTAACTTCACCAATCTTATTATTATTATTTGAAAAGAACAAAATTTTTTTCAATTTATAAAAGCACCTTTTTTTGTAGTTCAATTATTTCTTTTATGCCTTTTTTTGCCAAACTAAACATATTATGAAATTGGTCGTCGCTGAAAAAAAATTCTTCGCCAGTAACTTGAATTTCAGATATTTCACCTGTGTCACATATGACAAAGTTTGCATCTACTTGAGCTTTAGAATCTTCTTGATAGTCTAAGTCTAAGAGAGGCTTATTATCAATTATGCCAGTTGAAACAGCACCGATATAATTTTTTATTATAGGTTTTTGAATATTATAATTATTCTTTATTTTTTCAATCGCCAGATACAAAGATACAAAGCCGCCGCTAATTGATGCCGTTCTAGTTCCACCATCTGCTTGAATAACATCGCAGTCAATTTTAATCTGTCTTTCTCCAAGGTTTGACAAGTTTACTATTGATCTTAGACTTCTACCAATTAAACGTTGAATTTCTTGAGTTCTGCCTGATTGCTTTCCTTTTGTGGCCTCTCTATCCATGCGTGAATTTGTAGATCTTGGAAGCATACCATATTCCGCTGTAATCCAACCTTTTCCTGTATTTTTTAACCAGTGAGGCACTTTTTCATCTATTGAAGCAAGACAAAGTACTTGAGTATTTCCAAATTTTACAAGACAAGACCCATCTGCATGAATGTTAACATCTTTTTCAAATGAAATACTGCGCATTTCATTGAACATCCTATCTTTTCTCATTTAAATTTAATAATAGTAGATAAAAATTTATTTTAAACAATAAATTAATATGGCTGATAATTTATATACAGAATTGAATGATAGGTCTAAATTAATTTTTAAAAAATTAGTTGAGTCTTATCTTAAAACAGGCTTCCCAGCTGGTTCAGAGACAATTATGAGAATGGGTGGTTTAAATTTGTCTTCTGCATCAATTAGATCAATACTTTCAGATTTACAAAAAGAGGGCTTGTTGTTTGCCCCCCACAGGTCTGCAGGTAGAATGCCAACTGAAAAGGGAATGAGATTTTTTGTTGATGGACTATTAGAGTTTGGAAGAATTTCTAAAACAGATAAAGAAAATATTAAACAACAGTGTTCAACAAAAGGCAAGTCATATGAAGAGGTTTTGGACGTAGCCTCTAAAGCAATATCTGGATTATCAAATTATGCCGGTATTGTTATTGCTCCAAAATTTCAAAAGAACCTAAAGCATCTAGAATTCATTAGATTAAATGATACCCAATTAATGCTAATACTCGCTTATGAAAACGGTGAGGTTGAAAACAGAATTATCGAGGATAATGGCAAATATAATAATTCTTTACTAATTCAAGCTTCAAATTATTTAACTTCAAAATTCACAAATAAGAACATATCTCAAATCAAGAGATTAATACAATCTGAAATTAAAAAGTCACAAAGTCAATTAGAGGTAATTTCTACAAAATTAGTACAACAGGGTATTATCGAAAATCCTCCTGATGTTAAAAACCCATATATTTTTTTACATGGTCAATCAAATTTGTTAAAAGATGAAATAATATCTAAAGACCTTGATCAAATAAGAAATCTTTTCGATGATATAGAAAGAAAATCAAGTTTTGTTGAAATTTTAGAAAATGCTGGTAAGGCAAAAGGGGTACAAATTTTTATTGGATCTAAAAATTTTTTATTTAAACACTCTGGTCTTTCTATGGTAATGGCCCCATATAAAAATAATAATCAAGAGATTATCGGTGCTATAGGAGTAGTTGGCCCAACTAGACTTAATTATTCCAAAATAGTTCCCCTTGTTGATTATACTTCAAAAATCATTGGAAAGGTGATTGAATAATGGTTGAAAACGAAGAAAAGGATCAAAACGAAAACATTAAAACAGATAGCTCTTCTGATCAAACTTGTTCAATTTGTGAAGGGCAAGGTTGTGAATGTGCGCAAAGTGACGATAATCAAAAAAATATAGATAAAGAGGAAGAACATAACTCAGAAGAGAATAATAATACCGAAGAAAATAAGTTAGAAGAAGAAATTGAGGTAGTCAAAGAAGAAAAAATAAGACTCCTAGCAGAAATGGAAAATCTTAGAAAAAGATTTGAAAGAGAAAAAGTCGAAACTATTAAGTTTGGGAGTATTAACCTTGCTAGAGATATTTTATCCCTTGCTGACAACTTAGAAAGGGCTTTAAGCGCATTACCGGAGAAAGAGGAATATTCTCAAAATATAAAAAATTTAGTTGAAGGCCTAAATATGGTTTTAAAAGAATTTAAAAACATTCTTGAAAGACATGGTGTTAAAAAAATTGAGGCTATGGACAAAAAATTTGATCACAATTTTCACCAAGCAATGATGGAAGTTGAAAGAGAAGATATAGAAGAAGGAACTGTGGTTCAAGAAGTTCAATCAGGATATATAATGCATGACAGACTCCTTCGTGCGGCTATGGTTGGAGTTTCAAAAAAACCAGCTAATAATTCAGACAATGATGAAAATAACAAAACCAACGAAGATAAACCTAAAAAATCAAAATTATAAAAATAATAATTAGTTAAAAACACTTAAAAATCTCACGAAAACGTAGATAATTCAAATATATTACCTGTCAATCCTTGTATTTTAGAACTTTTTTCCCATATTTATTGTAGTCACACAATGTAGACAAAAATAAACTAAAGAGGATTATTAAATATGGCGAAAGTAATTGGTATTGATTTAGGTACTACAAACTCTTGCGTTGCAGTAATGGACGGAAAAGAGGCAAAAGTAATTGAAAACTCAGAGGGTGGAAGAACAACTCCATCAATGGTTGCGTTCACTGATACTAGTGAGAAACTAGTTGGACAATCTGCAAAAAGACAAGCAGTAACTAACTCTGAAAATACTCTCTTCGCTATTAAAAGATTAATTGGAAGAACTTTTGAAGATAAAAATGTTAAATCAGACAGCGGTCTTGTACCATACAAAATAGTCAAAGGTGACAACGGCGATGCTTGGGTGGAGTCTAGAGGTGAAAAATACAGTCCAAGCCAAATTAGTGCATTTATACTTCAAAAAATGAAAGAGACAGCCGAGTCATATCTTGGCGAAACCGTAACTCAAGCTGTTATTACTGTACCAGCTTATTTCAATGATGCTCAAAGACAAGCCACTAAAGACGCAGGCAAAATTGCTGGATTAGAAGTTCTTAGAATTATTAATGAACCTACCGCTGCCGCACTTGCTTATGGTTTAGATAAAAAGAAAACTGGAACCGTAGCTGTTTATGATCTTGGTGGTGGTACTTTTGATATCTCTATTCTAGAAATTGGAGATGGTGTTTTTGAAGTTAAGTCCACAAATGGTGATACACATTTAGGTGGTGAAGATTTTGATTTGAAGATTATTGATTATCTTGCCGATGAATTTAAAAAAGATAATGGTATAGATTTACGTTCAGATAAACTGGCTTTACAAAGACTTAAAGAGGCTGCTGAAAAGGCTAAAATTGAACTTTCAAGCTCAACTGAAACTGAAGTTAACTTACCATTCATTACTGCTGACCAATCTGGCCCTAAACACCTTACAATAAAACTTTCAAGAGCTAAGCTAGAAGCAATTGTTGGTGAGCTTTTAAACCAAAGTTTAAAACCATGTGAGATGGCACTAAAAGATGCTGGTTTACAAGCGGCTGAAATAGATGATGTAATTTTAGTTGGCGGTATGACAAGAATGCCAAAAGTTACAGAGATTGTTAAAAACTTTTTTGGCAAGGAACCTAACAAAGGAGTTAATCCTGATGAAGTTGTTGCTTCTGGAGCAGCCATACAAGCAGGTGTTCTACAAGGAGATGTCAAAGATGTACTTCTTTTAGATGTTACTCCTCTCTCACTGGGTATTGAAACTTTGGGTGGAGTTTTTACAAGACTAATCGAAAAGAATACTACTATCCCAACGAAGAAAAGCCAAGTATTCTCAACTGCAGAAGACAATCAAAGCGCAGTTACCATTAGAGTGTTTCAAGGTGAAAGAGAAATGGCTGCTGACAATAAATTACTTGGGCAATTTGATTTAGTTGGAATTCCACCAGCGCCAAGAGGTATGCCTCAAATTGAGGTTACTTTTGATATTGACGCCAACGGAATAGTAAATGTTTCAGCAAAAGACAAATCAACAGGTAAAGAACAGCAAATAAAAATTCAAGCCTCCGGTGGTTTATCAGATGATGAAATAGAAAGAATGGTAAAGGAAGCTGAGGAAAATGCTGAAGCTGACAAAAAGAAAAGAGAATCTGTTGATACAAGAAATCATGCTGATAGTTTAATCAATGAAACTGAAAAAAATTTAAAAGAGCATGGTGATAAAATTCCTGAAGCTGATAAAAATAAAATCACAGAAGATATTGAAGAACTCAAAAAAGTAAAAGACGGAGAGGATTTAGAAGCCATAAAATCTAAAACTGAAGCATTAGTGCAATCATCTTTAAAAATGGGTGAGGCAATTTATAAACAAAACCCGCAAGGTGCTGGACCTCAACCAGACCCATCTGGTGCTGAACCATCTGCAGACAATGCAAAAGATGAAAAAGTTGTAGATGCTGAGTTCGAAGAAGTAGACGAAGACAAAAAAGATTAACGCTCCATAATTTTTTTAAGGAGGAGAAGTGGCTGATAAAGATTTCTATGAAATACTCGGTGTTCAAAAAAATGCCAGTGATGATGAAATAAAAAAAGCATATAGAAAGCAAGCCATGAAATACCATCCTGATCGTAACAAGGATGATAAAACAGCTGAAAGAAAATTTAAAGAAGCAGCTGCTGCTTATGAAATTCTTAAAGACCCAGAAAAAAGAACAGCTTATGATCAATACGGACATGATGCCTTTAAACAAGGCGGAATGGGAGGAGCACAAGGCTTTGGAGATTTTGCTGGTGGTTTCTCAGATATTTTTGAAGAATTCTTTGGTGGAGGGTTCGGAGGACAATCAACAAGAAGAAGAGGTCCACAAAGAGGAAGTGATCTTCGTTATAATATGTCAGTTTCCCTTCATGAAGCTTTCACGGGAAAGAAACCACAAATAAGAATTCCAACATACGTTGGTTGTGATACATGTGCATCTACTGGAAGTGCAGATAAATCTGGACCTAGTACCTGTTCCACTTGTGGAGGCGCTGGTAAGGTTAGATCACAACAAGGTTTCTTTTCTATTGAAAGACCATGTCCTACATGTGGTGGAGAAGGATCAAGCATAAAAAATCCATGTCTCAAATGTGCTGGAACTGGAAATATCAAAAAACAAAAAACAATTTCTGTTACCATTCCCGCTGGAGTTGACACAGGCACAAGAATTAGAATAACAGGTGAAGGAGAACCAGGTGAAAGAGGAGCAGGCAATGGCGATCTTTATATTTTTGTTGAGGTTCAAAAAGATAGACTCTTTGAAAGAGAAGAGGAAAACTTATTTTGTGAAATACCAATCTCGATCACAACTGCTATTTTAGGTGGTGAAATAGAAGTACCAACAATAGAAGGAAAAAAAGCTAGACTTAATATTCCAGCAGGAACTCAATCTGAAACTCAGTTCAGACTACGCGGTAAAGGAATGAGTATACTTAGACAAAGTAGGCGTGGAGATATGTATGTGCAAGCAAATGTTGAAATACCAGTAAATCTAAATACCAAACAGAAAGATATTTTGAGAGAGTTTGAAAATGAGGGAGGAACCTCAAAAAAACACAGTCCAAAATCACAAGGATTTTTCTCAAAATTAAAAGAAGTTTGGGAAGATTTAACTTAATTTCTTTTCAACTTACAATCACCAAAGTATAAGAAGTTTTTATGGCAAAAATTAAAATAGCAGTTGCAGGTTGTCTTGGCCGAATGGGTCAGGAAATATCGAAACAAATTTTACAAAATACAAATTTAGAATTTGTAGGTGGCCTTGAACACAAAAAACATAAAGCTATTAATAAGCCCTTAAATAAAGTTTCGGATATAGAGTCTTCAAAATTGGTTACTGCTAATTCATCTCAATTAAACAAAGAAGCTAATGTCATAATTGATTTTACAACACCTGAGTCTACGTTAGATAATTTAAAAATTGCTTCTGCAAACAAAACAGCAGTTGTTATTGGTACAACCGGAATGACAGATGCACAAAAAAAGAAAGTAAAAAGTTATTCAAAAAAAATACCTATACTTATGTCTTCTAATATGAGTTTAGGTGTTAATTTATTATTTAATTTAGTAAAACAAACAGCATCAGCACTAAAAGATACTAATTATGATATTGAAATTGCTGAAACACACCATAAACATAAAAAAGATGCGCCCTCAGGAACAGCATTATCTTTAGGTGAATACGCTGCCGAGGGAAGAAAAACTAAACTAAATAAATCAAAAGTTTTAGATCGTACAAAAAAAATAACATCCAGAAAAAAAGGTGACATTGGTTTTTCTGTTACAAGAGGTGGTGAGATTGCAGGCGAACACACTGTAAGTTTTATAGGATCTAATGACAGAATAGATTTAGTTCATAAGGCTAATAATAGATCTATTTTTGTTAGTGGAGCAATTGAGGCAGCTATCTTTGTTTCTAAAAAGAGAACAGGTTTTTTTAATATGAATGATCTGTTATTTTAATAATAACTTAATTGTCTTTTAATTTTTAAATACAAACTTTCTTTTAAGTCAGCATGCAAAAAAGTTGCAACTTCAATTTCTTTATCTGATTCTCTTATTGATAACCTGGAAGTATTTTTAAATTTACTAAAAAATACTTTAGACCAATAAGTGCTGAATTTAGATGAATGTAAAAGTTTATCACCTTTATATTTTTTTACAGATATTTCTTTTTGATTAATGTTAATTTCATCCTTAATATTTTTTTCTTTGAAATATAAACGAATTAAATAAAATATTACTAAATATTCAAATCCAAGAAATACAGATACAGGCCAAGCACCTTGTATAATTAGAAAAATAGAGAATAATGAAATCCAACTTATGAATATAATTCCTAAGATTAAAAAGACCGATTTAGAACAACTTTGATACGGCCTTATTTTTTCATTCAATGAATTCATGATTAACAATAATATAAAATAACCTTTCTGATAAAGGGACATATGTGCACAGACATAAAAATATATATTAACCACTTTTTATTAATTCATAACCGCTTCCAAATCCTAAAAAATGGCTAAATTGCTTAGATCTCTTGCTAATTTAGCAAGGAACATATAGATGCAATTCCGAAAAAATATTAAGTAATAATCTTTATTTAATGGTGGCTTGATGAAAAAGATTAGTAAAATTTTAGCAGCAAATAGAAGTGAAATTGCTATTCGAATTTTTAGAGCCGCCGAAGAGTCTGGTATTAAAACAGCTGCTATTTATTCTAAAGAAGATCGTTTTGCAATTCATCGATTTAAAACGGATGAAAGTTATTTAGTTGGTGAAGGTAAAGGTCCAATACAAGCATATTTGGACATAGACTCTATAATTAAAATTGCTAAAGATGCACAGGTTGATGCTATCCATCCAGGTTATGGTTTTTTATCTGAGAGTCCTGAATTAGCTGAGCAGTGTGAAAAAAATGACATAACATTTATTGGTCCAAGTAAAGAAATATTAAAAAGATTTGGAAATAAAACAGAAGCTAAAAAAGTTGCTGAAGAAGCAAAAGTGGGCACCGTCCCATCTGTTCTTGTAACAAAAGAAAATCTAAAAAGTGTTGAAAAAGAAGTTGAGAAAATTGGTTATCCTGTAATTGTCAAAGCAAGCTGGGGTGGGGGTGGTCGAGGAATGCGTGTTGTAAGATCAAATAACGAATTAATAGATCAAATTACAACGGCTCAAAGTGAGTCACTCAAAGCTTTTGGTAAAGACGAAGTATTTATTGAAAAATTTTTAGAAG
The DNA here is from genome assembly GCA_902630465.1 of uncultured Alphaproteobacteria bacterium. Lineage (GTDB taxonomy): Bacteria > Pseudomonadota > Alphaproteobacteria > HIMB59 > CACPNW01. The sequence continues at coordinate 53,919 of CACOVJ010000003.1, forward strand.
ATGCTGCTCACATTGAAGTTCAAATCTTAGGTGACAAATATGGAAATATTTTACATCTTTTTGAAAGAGATTGTTCTCTTCAAAGAAGGCATCAAAAGATTATTGAAAGAGCACCTGCACATTTTCTTGAAAATAAAACTCGAGAAGAAATTTGTAGCGCTGCTATTAAAATTGCAAAACAAGTTAAATATTTTGGTGCAGGAACTGTTGAATTTTTGTATGATAAAAAATCTGGTAAATTTTATTTCATTGAAGTTAACCCAAGAATTCAAGTTGAGCATACAGTAACAGAAGAAGTAACAGGAATTGATATTGTAAAAGCCCAAATTAAAATTGCAGAAGGTCAAAAAATTGGCAATCACCCCGCACTTCCTAAACAAGAAGATATTCATCTAAACGGATTTGCAATTCAATGTAGGGTTACAACCGAAGATCCACTTAATAATTTTATGCCAGACTATGGGAAGATAATGACTTACCGATCAGCAGCTGGTTTTGGAGTGAGATTAGATGCGGCGAACGCTTCTGCTGGTTCGATCATCACACCGTATTATGATTCTTTACTTGTAAAAGTAACAACTTGGGCAAAGCATCAAGATGACTGTATTAAAAGAATGGATAGAGCCTTGCGAGAATTTAGAATTAGAGGTGTTAAAACAAATTTAGTATTTCTCGAGTCTCTTATTAACAACAAAGATTTCCTTGAAGGAAACTACAATACAAATTTTGTTGATACTAATAAAGAGCTTTACGCTTATAATCCTCAAAAAGATCGAGCTTCTAAAATTGTATCTTATCTTGGAAATATAATTGTAAATGGACACAATGATATATCTGGGAGAGTGAGTAATAATTTCACTGCAGAAGTTCAAATTCCTATTTCAAATACTAAAAGTGAAAAAAATAATTATGTAAAAGATTTAGAAACTTTAGGTCCAGAAAAATTTGCAAAAAAAATAAAAGAAACACCTTATACCCTAATTACTGACACAACGATGCGAGATGCACACCAATCGCTTCTTGCTACAAGAATGAGAACTGATGATATTGTTAATATTGCTGAATATTATAGTGAAAATCTAAGCAATCTATTTTCACTGGAATGTTGGGGGGGCGCAACCTTTGATACCTCGATGCGTTTTTTAAAAGAAGATCCTTGGGATAGATTGGCAAGATTAAACAAAAGAGCCCCCAACCTTCTTAAACAAATGTTATTTAGAGGATCTAATGCTGTTGGATATAAAAATTATCCAGATAACGTTGTTAAACATTTCATTCAACAATCAGCACAAGCAGGAATTGATGTATTCCGAGTTTTTGATTCTTTAAATTTAATTGAAAATATGCGTGTAGCAATTGATGAGGTGCACAATCAAAATAAAATTTGTGAAGGAACTATCTGCTATACAAATGATGTAACTGATCCAAATGAGAAAAAATATACATTAAAATATTATATTGGTCTTGTTAGGGATTTGGAAAAAGCAGGAGCACATATTATCGCCATTAAAGATATGGCAGGATTAGCAAAACCTAACGCTATAAAAAAACTAGTTAAAGAAATTAAACAAACAACTGATCTTCCAATTCATTTTCATACTCACGATACATCAGGTACTTCATCAGCATCTGTCCTCGCCGCAATAGATGAAAAAGTAGATATCGTAGATCTTGCAATTGATTCGATGAGTGGTTTAACATCACAACCTGCATTAGGATCTATCGTATCTATAATGAAACAAAACCTTCAAGATCCGCAACTTGACGAGGAAGCTATAAGAACACTATCTTTATATTGGGAGCAGGTACGTCAAAATTATCATGCTTTTGAAACTGATTTCAAAGGCGGAAGTTCTGATGTGTATCTCCACCAAATGCCAGGTGGACAGTTTACGAATTTAAAAGAGCAGGCAAGGTCTTTGGGAATTACAACAGATAAATGGGGAATGGTTGCTAATAAATATGCTGAGGTAAACCAACTTTTTGGTGATATTGTGAAGGTAACTCCCTCTTCTAAAATTGTTGGTGATATGGCGCTATATATGATTGCTAATGATTTATCTAAAGAAGACGTATTAAGTTCAAAAAAAGAAATTTCTTTTCCTGCCTCTGTTATTGAATTTTTTAAAGGGGAAATTGGAATACCACATGGAGGTTTTCCAAAAGAACTTCAAAAGAAAGTTCTTGGAGATGCAGAACCTCTAACAAAAAGACCTGGGGAAGTTTTAGAATCAGTTGATTTAGATAAAGAAGCCAAAAATTTAGAAGAGGAAATAGGGATGAAAATTAATCAAAGACATCTAGCATCCTACTTAATGTATCCAAAAGTTTTTAAAGATTATGTTGATCACTTTAAGGAATTTAGTGACACATCAATTCTTTCAACAGAATTATTTTTTTATGGTCCTCAACAAGATAAAGAATACACGATAGAAATTGATAAAGGAAAAAACCTTATTTTACGATACTTAGCGAAAAGTGAAGTTAATAGTAATGGTAAATGCTCTGTTTTTTTTGAAATTAACGGACAACCAAGAACAATAGATATAGAAAATAAAGAATTTTCAAAAAATATATCACAAAGAGCAAAAGCAGATGATAATAATTTGGATCACATTGGATCACCTTTACCAGGTCAGGTTGCAAAAATATTTGTTCAATCTGGTAGCAAAGTTATAAAGGGTGATAAATTGCTAGTGATCGAAGCCATGAAAATGGAAACTACAATAAATGCTGATAAAAGTGGAACGATCAAATCAATTAATGTTGCATCTGGTGATAATGTGGAGACAAAAGATCTTCTTGTTGAAATTAGCTAGTTAAGTCGTATTCTTTATAACATTCTTCTATCGACTGCTTTGTATTTATAAGTTCTCCTAAAGAGTCTCGAAATTCAAAATATTCTACCCTTTTAATATTAGAATTTAAATTGAAGAAGATAAATAATCTGCAAGAGCTACTATCATATCGCATCATATGAACTGATCCATCAGAACGTGCTAAATTAGGCTGTCCTAGTTTTTGTTTTATTTCAGCAAGTTGTATTCCCATGAAATTTATTTCCGCAATTTTTTGTTGCTCCTTAACTATAGTTTTTTCCTCTTTTTTTTCTTCAGTGATTATCTGTTGCTCTTCAACAATAGTTTTATCTTCAATAATTTCCGGCTCTTTTTTTATAATAGTTTCTTCAACTTTATCTTTTACAACTGTTCCAACTTTTACTACTTCTCTGCCAACCTCAATTGTCGTACAGCTTGACAAAAATACCAGTGTTAAAAAATAAATTGATAACCGCATTGCTCTTAGTGGCATTTGTATATATGTAATCTCTTATGATTACAGTAATTAAATCACCCTTTGTGCAATACAAATTAACAATTTTGCGAAATAAAAAAACATCAAATACTGTTTTTAGACGAACTATGAATGAGATAAGTTATCTTATTGCTTCTGATGTTCTAAAACACGTTCCATTTAAAAAACAAACTATTGAAACTCCTCTTAAAAAAATGAGTGGTACAGTTTTAGGTCAACCAATTATTTTAGTACCAATTTTACGAGCTGGTTTGGGACTGCTTGAGGGTTTTGCAAAGTTTTTACCAGAAGCCGAAAAAGGTCATATAGGTTTGTACCGTGACGAACAAACTTATGAACCTGTTGAATACCTATTTAAACTCCCAAGAGTTAAAAACAAAAAAGTGCTGATCTTAGATCCAATGTTAGCAACAGGTAATTCATCAATTGCTGCAATCAATCTTATTAAAAATAAAGGAGTTAATATTAAAGATATATTTCTAGTATCTTTGCTTGCCGCTCCTGAGGGTATTAAAAATATCCAAAAAAAGCAAAAAGGCATTCATATATTTACATGTAATATCGATGCAAAGTTGAATAAAAATAAGTTTATCGTACCGGGCTTAGGTGACGCAGGTGATAGGTATATGGGTACTTGAAGTTATCCATAAAAAATCTTATTATTTAACCATTATCTCATTTTTTAATTCATTTTTTTAATAATAAAATGTTATCAGTGAGGTATCTATAATTCATATTTAAGGGGGATTTTTAGTATGAAGAAAATTTTAAGTATTATTTCAGTTTCTTTCGCTCTTGTCTTCTCTTCAAGTGCGTTTGCAAACAAGATTGGAGTTGTATATGACTCTGGAGGAAAGTTTGATAAATCATTTAACGAATTAGCATTTAAAACTGCTGAAAGAGTTAAAAACGAACTTGGTTGGGGCATGGTTGAATTTGAAGCTTCAAACAACACTCAAATAGAACAAGGCATGCGTAAAATTGCAGACAGAGGCGCATCATTAATCGTAGCAATGGGTTTTGCTCAAGCTGATGCTGTTGCAGCAGTTGCTCCTGATTATCCTGATATAAACTTTGTTGCAGTGGATGTATGTTGGGTAGATGATCCAGCAAGCAACATCTATCAAGCTTGTTACAAAGAGCACGAAGGATCATTCCTTGTTGGTATGATTGCAGCTATGGCTTCTGAAAGTGGAACAATTGGTTTTGTTGGTGGAATGGATATCCCACTAATCAGAAAATTCCAAGGAGGTTATGAGCAAGGCGCACTTTATGTAAATCCTGATATTAACATTTTAGCTAACATGACTGGTTCAACACCAGAGGCATGGAACAACCCAACAAAAGGTGCTGAATTAACAAAAGCACAAATTGATGGTGGCGCAGATGTCGTGTATCAAGCAGCAGGTGGAACTGGTATAGGTGTTCTTCAAGCAGCAGCTGATGCAGGAATAATGGGTATTGGTGTTGATACAAATCAAAACTGGATGCACCCAGGTAACATGCTTACTTCTATGTTAAAGCGTTTAGATTTAACAATTTTTGAACAAGCTGAGAAAACAGCTGCAGGAACTTTTGAGTCGGGAATTCATATTCTTGGTTTAGCTGAAGGTATGGTTGGCTATGCTACTGAAGACGGCATGGTAACTTCTGCAATGGAATCAGCAGTTGCAGCAGCAGCAGCAGATATTGTTAGTGGTTCAATGGAAGTTGCTGACTGGTCACAAGAGTAATAGAACTTTTATAAATAATTTGGTGAGACCAAGAGATTAAATAATTTTATGGTCTCACCTATCCTAGAATTAAAAAATATAAATAAATCCTTTGGCCATGTACACGCCAATAAGGATATTAATCTTACCATTAACAAAGGAACAATCCACGGAATAATTGGAGAAAACGGTGCTGGAAAATCTACTCTAATGAGTATTGTGTTTGGTCTTTATCAAGCAAATTCAGGAACAATAAAAATAAATGGAAAAGAGATAAATCTTAGATCACCTAAAGATTCAATAATTAATGGCATTGGCATGGTGCACCAACATTTCATGCTAGTAGAAAATTTTACTGTTCTAGAAAATATAATTTTAGGATTTGAAGGCGAATTAGTATTTGGAAAAAATTTAGAAAAAGCAAAAAAAGATTTAAAAAATCTTTGTGATACATACAAACTAAATATCGATCTTAATTCCACAATATCAGATTTGTCGGTTGGGTTTCGTCAAAGAGTTGAAATATTAAAGTCGCTCTATAGAGGGGCAGAAATTCTTATACTTGATGAACCGACAGGTGTTTTAACACCGCAAGAAGTTGATGAATTGTTTAAAATATTACGCTCGCTCAATGAAGAGGGTAAAACAATTGTTTTAATTACCCATAAATTAATAGAAATCATGGATCTAACAAGTGAGGTATCTGTAATGCGCCAAGGGGAAATGGTTGGACATACTAAAACTGAAGATACGAATAAAGAACAATTAGCTGAGATGATGGTTGGTAGAAGTGTATTATTAAGACTTGATAAAACAGAAGCTAATACAGGCGATGTTGTCTTTAGAGTTGAAGATCTTACTGTTAAAGATGATCTAGATGTAACTAGAGTCAAGAATGTAAATTTAGAAATTCGTGCAGGAGAGATTTTAGGCTTAGCAGGTGTTACGGGAAATGGTCAAACAGAATTACTGGAAGCGCTTTCTGGCATTAGAAAAGTTGAGTCAGGTCAAATATATTTAGACGGAAAAAAAGTATCAGATAGTCAAAATTTTCTAGATCCAAGAGAATTGAAAGATCAAGGTTTAGCTCATGTTCCTGAAGACAGACAAAGAATGGGCTTAGTTACAGATTTTAAAGCTTATGAAAATCTTATATTTGGTTATCATGATCAACAACCGTTTTCGAGGTCTTCAATTTTAAATCATAAAGATATAATTTCTCATTCTAAAAAAATTATGGAAGAGTATGATGTAAGACCACAATCACCAAATTTAATCACTTCGAATTTCTCAGGCGGTAATCAACAAAAAATAATTTTAAGTAGGGAACTTAATGAAAAACCAAAAGTATTATTAGTTGGTCAACCTACGAGAGGTGTAGATATAGGCGCTATTGAATTTATTCATCAAAGATTAATAGATATGAGAGATAAAGGCGCTGCAATACTTTTAGTATCTGTTGAGTTGGATGAAGTGCTTTCATTATCTGATAGAATTGTTGTTATGTTTGATGGAAAGATAGTTGGTGAAAAAGAAAATACAAATGTTACTGATCGTGAGTTAGGATTATTAATGGCAGGAGTTGTGTAATGGCAACAGTAGATAAATCCAGAGTTCCGTGGTGGGTTTCCAATCTCATTGTTCCGCTCGTTAACTTAACATTAGCATTATTTGTGTCAGGCCTGTTTATATTTATTGCAGGTGAAAATCCTTTTGAAGCGGTAAGTTTAATAATCTACGGTTCCTTTGGTTATATAGAAGGTTTTGCTTACACTCTTTATTATACAACAAATTTTATTTTTACTGGTTTAGCGTTTGCCGTCGCATTTCATTGTAGACTTTTTAATATTGGCGGTGAAGGTCAAGCGTATATTGGTGGTCTAGGTGTTTTTTTAGTTGCTATAAATTTTAGTTTTTTACCTGTTCCAATAGTATGGTTGCTTGCTGTAGGTGGCGCCGTGGTTTTTGGTGCTGCTTGGGCTTTTATCCCAGCCTATCTTCAAGCAACGAGAGGGAGTCATGTAGTTATAACTACAATAATGTTTAACTTTATAGCCGCATCTTTAATGGTCTTCTTACTTGTTGATGTAATCAGGGATACTACACAAATGGGACCGCATACAGTTGCTTTACCAGAAGAACAATGGTTTCCAAGTTTCGAAGATTTTGCCGCGCTATTTGGAATAAAAATTAGATATTCGCCATTAAACATTTCTTTTCTTTTAGCAATTGCTGCATCATTTTTTGTTTGGTTCTTAGTATGGAAAACAAGATGGGGTTACGAAATGCGAGCCGTTGGTCATAATACACAAGCAGCTATTTATGCAGGAATTTCTCCTTATAAAAATATAATTATTGCAATGTGTATATCTGGTGGTTTGGCAGGATTATTAGGTGTTAATGAAATATTAGGAGTGCATCATAAAATCGTTGCAGGTTTTCCAGCTGGATACGGTTTCACTGGAATTGCAGTTGCTCTAATGGGAAGAAATCATCCTATAGGAATTTTTCCAGCGGCATTTTTATTTGGAATTTTATATCAAGGTGGATCAGAAGTTACTTTTGATATGCCTAATATTACCAGGTATATGTTTGTTGCTGTTCAAGGTGTAATTATTTTATTTAGTGGTGCATTAGAGAACCTATTTAGACCACAAATTGAAAACTTCTTTGTTAACAGACTAAACCTAAAGGCAAAAGCGTAATGGAATTTTTATCTGACATTGCATCGTTAATAAATTCTACTTTAAGAATTTCAACACCATTAGTATTTGCAGCTATGGCAGGAATATTTGCTGAAAGATCAGGTGTTATTGATTTTAGTTTAGAAGGAAAAATGCTTATGGCCGCTTTTGTTGCTGCAGTAGGCTCTTACTTTTTAGGAAATCCTTGGCTTGGTTTATTGTTGGCCATTATTGCATGTGTTAGTCTTTCGATGTTACACGGTTTTGCTTCCGTTACTTATAAAGGTGATCAAGTTGTTTCATGTGTTGCTATTAATATTTTAATAATCGGTTTAACCACTGCTCTTGCAGCTGCCTGGTTTGGACAAGCTGGTTTAACTCCAACACTAACAGAAGATCAGCGTTTCTTAGAAGTTAATCTACCTTTTGCTGAAAGTTTAAGGGATGTTCCAATAATAGGAACAATTTATAGTGATATATTAAGTGGTCATTATATCTTTGTATATCTAGCTTATGCTACAGTTCCATTAGTTTTCTGGGTTGTGTTTAAAACTAGCTTTGGTTTGAGGCTAAGAGCAGTTGGTGAAAATCCAAGCGCTGTTGATACGGCAGGCATCAATGTCTTTGCAATGAGATATAAAGCTTTGGCAATCAACGGTGTCTTAATTGCTTTTGCTGGAGCTCATTTATCAACTGCAGTAAATGCAAATTTCTTTAGAGAAATGTCGGCTGGGAGAGGATACTTAGCATTAGCAGCTATGATTTTTGGAAAATGGCACCCTAAAACAGCCTTAATTGCTTGTTTACTTTTTGGATTTACAGATGCACTTCAAATTAGACTCCAAGGAGTTGAACTACCTGCCATTGGAGAAATACCTGTTCAATTAATTCAAGCATTACCTTATGTGTTAACAGTTGTCTTGCTAGCTGGATTTGTTGGTAAAGCTATAGCTCCTAATGCTATAGGCCAACCTTATATTAAGGAAAGATAATTAAGTATTAATTTAAATAAACAAATATATAATAATTAACTTAGGAGAAAAAATATGACTTTAATGGAAAGATACCAAAAAGCGATGAAAGAAAAAAATGAAGCTGAAATGAATGACATCATACATGATGATTTTAAATTCACAATGCATGCATCTGGAAATGTTTTATCAAAATCTGATGTTGTTAGTTGGGCTATGTCTGGTGATATCAATTCTGATAAAGACAGAATTGTGTATGAAAATGATGAAATAGCAGTTCATCATTCATTTGTAACTTTTAATGATGGCAACACACAAGCTGTAATGTCTGTTTTTAAAATAGAAAATGGCAAAATTGTTTCTTTAGAAACTGGTGCTACAAATATGCCAAAATAAAAAAGTGGAACTTTAAGTTCCACTTTCAAATTAATTCAATTATTTTTATTGCTCTAGATCAAATCGATCAGCATTCATCACCTTGTTCCAGGCTTGAATGAAATCTTTCTTCATTTTTTCTTCACTATCATCGCTAGCATAAAGTTCTGCTATAGCTCTTAATTGCGAATTAGATCCAAAAACAAGATCTACTCTAGATGCAGTTCTAACTTTTTCACCTGTAATTTTATCGGTTGCTTCATATGAGTTGCTACCAGTTGGCTTCCAACTAACACCCATATCTAAAAGTTTATCAAAAAAATCACCAGTTAATTTACCTTTTGTATCAACAAATAATCCTCTTTGATCTGAACTAATACCCATGGATCTCATTCCGCCAACAAGCACAGTCAGTTCAGGAGCTGTTAATCCAAGAAGTTGAGCTTTATCTAACATTAACTCTTCAGCAGTGACATCGTAATTCATTTTTAAATAATTACGAAAAGCATCTGCTTCTGGTTCTAAAACTCCAAATGATTCAATATCGGTTTTCTCTTGTGTTGTGTCACCTCTGCCTGGAGTAAAAGGTACTTCCATCCCTGAAGCTTGTTCAACACCTACATTACCTGCAAGAACAATTACATCAGCTATAGAAGCTCCTGTCTCTTTTGCGATAGGTTCAAGAACACCAAGTACTCTTTGCAATTGCTCAGGTTTATTTACTTCCCAATCTTTTTGAGGAGCAAGTCTAATTCTTGCACCATTAGCTCCACCTCTCATATCTGATCCTCTAAAAGTTGAAGCACTTGCCCAAGCAGTTTCCACCATTTCTTGAATTGTTAAACCACTATCTAAGATTTTAGCTTTAACTGCTTCTACGTCATAGTTTGAGTGACCTTGTGGTACAGGATCTTGCCAGATCAATTCTTCATCTGGAACTTCAGGCCCCATATATCTTGTTTTTGGCCCCATATCTCTATGAAGAAGTTTAAACCAAGCTCTAGCAAACTGATCAGCAAAATATTCTGGGTCTTTGTGAAATTTTTCTGATACTTTTCTGTATTCAGGATCTTCACGCATTGCCATATCTGCTGTTGTCATCATTGTTGGAACTTTTATTGATGGATCATCAACTTCTGGAGCCATGTGTTCTTCTTTTTGATCAATTGCGTGCCAGATTTGTGCACCTGCTGGACTTTTAACGAGTTTCCATTCGTATCCAAGAAGCATATCAAAATATCCATTATCCCACTGAGTTGGATTAGGTGTCCAAGCACCTTCTATTCCACTTGTTGTTGTATCACGACCAACACCTGAGCCATGTAAGTTGTTCCATCCTAAACCCATTTGTTCTATAGGTGCACCTTCTGGTTCTGCTCCAACTAGAGCAGGATCGCCTGCACCGTGTGCTTTACCAAAGGTATGTCCTCCAGCAGTAAGTGCTACAGTTTCAGTGTCATTCATTGCCATTCTTGCAAAAGTTTCTCTTATATCTTTTGCACTTGCAAGTGGATCAGCCTTTCCATCTGGTCCTTCAGGGTTTACATAAATTAATCCCATTTGCACTGCTGCAAGTGGATTGTCTAAAATTCTTTCACCAGTATACCTTTTATTTTGTAGCCATTCATCTTCTACACCCCAGTAAATATCTTCTTCTGGCGCCCAAATATCTGGTCGTCCACCACTAAATCCAAAAGTTTTACCACCCATAGATTCAATTGCAACGTTACCTGTTAAAATAAATAAATCAGCCCAACTAATTTTATTTCCATATTTTTTCTTTATTGGCCAGAGAAGTCTTCTTGCTTTATCTAAGTTACCATTATCTGGCCAACTGTTTAAAGGAGCAAAACGTTGAGCACCTGTTCCACCACCACCTCGACCATCACCAGTTCTATAAGTTCCAGCAGCATGCCATGTCATTCGAATAAAGAAGCCACCATAATGTCCATAGTCAGCTGGCCACCAGTCTTGAGAGTCTGTCATTAAATTATGAAGGTCTTTTTTTAATGCAGTGTAATCTAATTTTTTAAATTCTTCTCTGTAATTGAAACCCGCTCCCATAGGATCAGATTTACGGTCATGTTGATGAAGTATGTTTAAATTTAATTGATTTGGCCACCACTCACGATTTGATGTGCCCTCTCCCATATTCTTTGTAATTGCTCCATGCATTACAGGGCATTTACTTTCTGCATCCATTAAAAACCTCCGTTATTTGAGATTAATATATAAAGAAATTAAATTAAAGCAAAGTGAAAATTACAACTCAATTTTAAAATTTTTGGGATTCCATCCTTTGGGAGCAAGTTCAAAATCTTTAAAATCAAATGCTGGTGCGACAGTACAACCAATTAAACTAAAGGAACCTGTAGACCTCATTGCAAACCAAGTATTTGAGTAGACTGTAAATATAAAGTTGTTGTTTAATCCTAAAGAAAATGAACTGTAATCTACACCATCAATAGATGTAAATACTTCTAGTGGTTTACCTAAATAAAAATGCAAGATTTCATTTTTCTTCAAACGATGCCAATGTGACTTTTCATTTTCTTTCAAAAGATAATAGATCTGACTTACATGTTCATTTTTGAGAATCTCTACATAATGACCACCTTCAGGATGGCTAATCATATTTAATTTTTTTATTAAAGTATCTGCGTCTTCCACTTATAATAAATGACCCAATTTGTTAATTTTGGTGGAAATATATTTTTCGTTGTATTTATTTGTATCTGAAGAAAGAGGAATTCTTTGATTCACCTCCACACCCATATCTTTCAAAGCTTTAATTTTTTTTGGGTTATTTGTCATTAGATCAATTTTTTTTATTGCTAAAAATTTAATCATTCCTGACACAGTCTCATACGTTCTTTCATCTTCTTTAAATCCTAATTGATGATTTGCCTCAACAGTGTCAAAGCCCTTATCTTGCAAACTATAAGCTTTGATTTTGTTTGATAGTCCAATACCCCTTCCTTCTTGCTGAAGATAAAAGACAACACCTCTTCCAACATTGGCAATTTGTTTTAAGGACTCTGTTAATTGAAACCTACAATCACACCTCATACTAAAAAAGGATTCACCAGTTATACATTGTGAATGAATTCTTGATAGAACTGGATCATTAGTTAATAAGTCTCCCATACAAATAGCGAGATGATCTTTTTTTTCTACTTCATCAGTAAATGCGTGAACAGTAAATTCGCCAATATCTGTTGGAAGCTTACTTGTTTCAATAAATTTAAGTTTATCATCCATCAAATAACCTTTATTCTTAAATTAAATTTTGTAAATACTATAATTTAGTTGGGTTCGGAGTATCACCATAAACCTCATTAGGATCAAATACCTTTTCACCTTCTTCAAACTTAAGTACAACTTTTGATTTATCATCATCCATTGGTATGCTTCTATAAAAACACGATCTGTAACCAACATGACAACTCGCACCACCTTTGACATAAACTCTTAACCAAACACAGTCTTGATCATCATCAATTCTTATTTCTTTTATTTTTTGAATTAGGCCACTAGTTTTTCCCTTGTGCCAAAGAGCTTGTCTGCTTCTAGAGAAGTATACTGCTTCTCCTAAACTAATTGTTTTTTTAAGAGCTTCTTCATTCATGTACCCCTGCATTAATACCTCACCTGAAGAAAAATCGGTTGTTACAACAGGTATAAGACCATTTTCATCAAACTTTGGAGCGAGTTCAGTTGATTCCTCAACTTGCTCTATTGATTTTCTTTTTTCAAATTCAATGTTACTCATTTTTAAGCTTCTTAGCTATTTCTAAGGCAAAGTAAGTAAGTATACCATTCGCCCCTGCTCTTTTAAAAGACAAAAGAGACTCCATAATTACTTTTTCATTTAACCAACCTTTATTTATTGACTCCTTTATCATGGAATATTCACCTGATACTTGATAAGCAAATGTTGGTACTTTAAACTCTGATTTAATTTTAGAAATTATATCTAAGTAAGGCATACCTGGTTTGACCATAACCATATCTGCTCCTTCATTAATATCCAAAGCTACTTCTCTTAGTGCTTCATCACTATTTGATGGATCCATCTGATATGTTAATTTACCATCCTTACCTAATTTTGCACCAGAGCCGATAGCATCTCTAAATGGGCCATAGAATGCAGATGCATATTTTGCAGCATAAGATAAAATAAGTGTATCTTGAAAACTATTACTATCTAAAACTTTTCTAATTCTTCCAACACGACCATCCATCATATCAGATGGTGCAATTACATCACAACCGGCATGAACTTGAACTAATGCCTGTTTTTCGAGTATGTCTAATGTTTTATCGTTATCAATTTTATCATTTATTACTAACCCATCATGTCCATGATCGGTAAATGGATCGAGAGCTACATCACAAATAATTCCAATACCTGAAAATTCTTTTTTAATATTTTTGATAGATCTGCAGACTAAATTTTTTTCATCATAAGCTAGGCTACCTTCTGCATTTTTAAGACTAGGTTCTATTTGGGGAAATATGGCTATAGCAGGAATTGAAAATCTTACTGCCTCTTCAACTTTATTTAAAAGTTTATCAATAGAATATCTACTAACACCCGGCATAGATTTAATAGGATCTTCAACATTATTACCTTCACAAACAAACAAGGGTAAAATTAAATCGTCAGTACTAAGATTATTTTCTGCAACTAATCTACGTGAAAACTCTTTCATTCTATTACGTCTAAGCCTAGTGTTTGGAAACTTACCTTGTATATTATTCATAATCTATTCTATTGGTGATTTAACCTCATTAGTTAAAGTAGTAACTATTTCATCTAATTTAAAGGTATTTGTCTCAGAAGACCCTATTCTTCTAACCGAAACTGTCTTTTCTTGAGATTCTTTTTTTCCAACTGCTATAATTATGGGGACTTTACTATTACTATGTTCACGAATCTTATAACCAATTTTTTCATTTCTTAAATCTACCTCAGCCTTAATGCCTTTTTTTATTAATTCATTTTTAACTTCAAGAGCATAGTCATCTGTATCAGATGTAATTGTTGCTATCATTACTTGTATTGGTGAAAGCCATAGTGGAAGATGACCAGCATAATGTTCAATAAGTATACCTGTGAATCTTTCAAGTGATCCAAATAGAGCTCTGTGAAGCATAACTGGAGTTTTTTTATTACCATCCTCACCAATATATGTAGCTCCTAGTCTGCCCGGTAAGTTTAAATCTACTTGCAATGTTCCACACTGCCAATCTCTTCCAATTGCATCTCTTAAAACAAATTCTAATTTTGGACCGTAAAATGCACCTTCCCCTGGGTTAAAAGTATACTCAAGCCCTGTTGCTTCCATAGCTTGTTTTAACGCAGCTTCAGACTTGTCCCAAACAGCATCATCCCCAACACGTTTTTCTGGCCTGTCAGAAAATTTAATTTTAACATTTTCAAAACCAAAATCTTTATAAATACTAAGTATTAAGTCACATACTATTTTACTTTCTTGTGTAATTTGATCTTCTGTACAGAATATATGTGCATCATCTTGTGTAAATGCTCGAACACGCATTAACCCATGAAGAGCACCTGATGGTTCATAACGATGAACTTTCCCAAATTCAGATAATAAAAATGGAAGATCTCGGTAACTTTTTAATCCTTGTTTAAAAATTTCTACAGCACCGGGACAATTCATTGGTTTGACAGCATAAATTTTATCATCCTTTGCTTCAGTTCTAAACATCATGTCACTAAACTTGTCCCAATGACCTGAGGTTTCCCATAGAGACTTATCCATCATGTCAGGAGTATTAGTTTCTACATAACCTGCTTTGTCTTGTCTGTTTCGCATATAATTTATTAAAGATTGGAATAATGTCCAACCCTTAGGATGCCAAAAAACAGCTCCGGGAGCCTCTTCCTGAAAATGGAATAAATCCATTTCTCTTCCTAATTTGCGGTGATCTCTTTTTTCTGCTTCTTCAATTTGTAAAAGGTGTTGCTCAAGATCTTTTTCTGTTGCCCAAGCTGTTCCATAAATTCTTGTAAGCATTGCATTAGATGAATCACCTCGCCAGTAAGCACCTGCAACTTTCATTAATTTAAATGCTTTACCAATCTGTTTTGTAGAAACCATGTGTGGGCCTCGGCACAAGTCTAACCAATCACCTTGTTTATAAATACTAATTTCTTCATTACTGGGTAGATCATTTATTAATTCAACTTTGTAGTTCTCACCCTTATCTTTAAAATGTTTGATTGACTTTTCTTTAGACCATACTTCTCTAACAAAATTTTTATTTCTTTGTATTATTTCATGCATCTTCTTTTCAATATTAGGAAGATCAGCAAGAGTAAAGGGCTCCTCTCTTGCAAAGTCATAATAAAAACCATTTTCAATAGCTGGACCAATAGTAACTTGTGTTCCAGGAAATAATTCTTGAACAGCCTCTGCCATTACATGAGCACAATCGTGTCGAATTAATTCAAGTGTTTCCTCACTATCTCTTTTTAAAATTGCCACAGATGCATCACTATTAATTGGCAAACTAATATCTTTTATTACATTATTAATTTTTATAGCAACTGACTCTTTGGCAAGAGATTTAGAAATTTGTGAAGCCAATTCAAGACCACTTATTCCCTTATCGACTTCCTTTTTATTTCCATCTGGAAATGTAATTATTATCTTTTCACTCATCTAGATTTCCGCCAAATCGTTCCTTTATCAGTATCTTCTATTTCTATGCCTTTATCTTTTAACGTGCCCCTGATAGTATCTGCCAAATTAAAGTTTTTAGTGCGTCTAGCTTCATTACGTTCATTTATCAACCTTTCAATTTCTTCAGCATTTTCAGTATTTTTTTGATTATAGCCTAACCAATTTCTTGGATCATCTTCAAGAATACCTAATATTTTACCAGCGGAAATGAGATTATTTTTAATTTCTACTTTTCTTTCATAGGATGCAGATGAGACATCATTTGCTTCTTCATTAAGTTTTGCAATTACTTTGGGTGTATTTAAATCTTCATAAAATGATTCCATAATAATCTGAGAAGGTAATTTATAACTTATCTTAACTTCTGATAATTCTAACAGAACTCTATAAAGTCTATCAATCATTTTGCTATTTTGTTCAATAATATCTTCTGTCCAATTTAAGGGTTGTTTATAATGTGCAGATAGTAATGTTAAACGTAGAACTTCTCCTTTGTATTTTTTATTTAGTTCATGGACAAGTCTAATGTTACCGATTGATTTAGACATTTTTTCACCTTCAACATTTACAAACCCATTATGAAACCAAAATGTAGCAAAATCTTTTGGATCTTTATGCTTAGATATTGAACATGTTTGTGCTATCTCATTTTCATGATGAGGAAAAACTAAATCAATTCCACCGCTATGAATATCAAATGGTAAACCTAGTGATATTTCTGACATCACAGAACATTCAAGGTGCCAACCCGGTCTGCCAAAACCCCATGGTGAGTCCCATCCAGGAAGAGGTGATGGAGATGGTTTCCATAAAACAAAATCAGCAGGATCTTTTTTAAAAGGAGCAACTTCAACTCTGCTTCCAGCTATTTGTTCATCTCTATTTCTTTTAGAAAGAATTCCATAATTTTCAAAACTTGGCACATGAAATAGTACATGACCATCTTTTTCATAAGCTTTATTTGAATCAATCAATTTTTGGATTAAATCAATCATTTCTTTAATATGATCAGTTGCTCTTGGTTGTATATCTGGTAATTTTACACCCAGTGCACTCATGTCATTATTATAAATATCAGTGTACTTTGAGGTTATTACATTAATTTCTTCCCCAGTTTCTTTTGATGCTTCGATAATTTTATCATCTATATCAGTTATGTTTGAAACATAAGTTACTTTATTAAACTGCGTTTTTAAAACGCGAACAAGTAAATCATTAACAACTGCCATTCGTGCATTGCCAATATGAGCATAGTTGTATACAGTTGGACCACACGCATAGATCCTCACATGGGATGGATCAACAGGTTTAAAAATTTCTTTTTTTCCACTTAATGTGTTTTGTAACTGTAATGACATTTATCTAATAATTTTTTTTAATAATTAAGTTCTATTACCACGGGTTCGCCGTGAACTAAAACTATTGCGGCTTTTTCAAATGAAGGTGGACCTTTAGGCTGGTAATTATTACTAAAAGCAAAACCTTCTTTGGGACGCCAGAATAATCCAGTTTTGAGCTTTCCATCAGAGTCTTCATCATGATAAGCAACAATTGCTATTTTTCCCTCATGTATTTTACTTAAAGGTACAACAACCTCACCTTTTTTTACTCTTTTTCTTACACTTTCAATAGCTAGACTTTCATCCAAAAAACTCTCCTTTGAGTCATATATTTTAACATCGATAAAACCATCACCATGCTCAACATTGGGAAAAATTATCGTTCCATGACCATAGGCACCAAATGAAATTATGAAAGATAGGAAAATAAAGCATATTTTTGTAAAAGTACTTTTCATTTATCTATCCTAAATATAATAGAATTCAGTGCTGAACAATAACGAATATTTAAATAAGCTGTATCGATCAGACCAACCACTTATTATTTATAAAAATAGTAATGGATTTGACGTTTATACAGATTTTTCAAAAAAATATTTAATAAATAAAAAAAATATTAAAAACTTTCTAAATATTCAAACTAAAAAGAAAAAATCAAATTCAAACAGTCTTAACTGTTATGTTGGGTTCTTTGGATATAAACTACTTTGTGAAAATATTGGTATACAATTTCCTAAACAAAAAACAAATAATTTTTATAACGGTATTTTTTATCAACCATTAACTAAAGTGCGTATACGTAAAAATATTTCAATTCAAAGTCTAAAAAATAATTTTAGAAATATTAAAATTGATAACAAAAAATATTCTGTATTGAATAAAAAATTTGATCTTAATTTATCTCTGCAACAGTACAGTAAATTATTTGATGATTTTTCTAAAAACATTAAACAAGGTAAAACTTACCAAATTAAAATTGCTCAAACTTACTCTAAAAAAGGAAAAGTTAATGCAGTTGAGCTTTTTTGGAAATTGATGAAAATGAATGAGTCCCCAGAAAGTTTCTTAATCAGAGATAAAAATTATAGCATTATTAGTTGTTCACCTGAAACGCTTATTTTAAAAAAGAAAAATTTAATAAAAACAAAGCCAATAGCTGGTACACTAAGAAAAACAAAAAGTTTAAATAAAAATAAAGCGCTATCTTTTTTCAGAAAAAACGAAAAAGAAACCAAAGAACACAATATGATTGTTGATATGGAGAGAAATGATCTCTCAAAAATTTGTAAAACTGGGTCTGTGAAAATAGAAAAGCTAAAAAGAGTTGAAGAATACAGAGATCTGTTTCATTATGTTTCGACTATAAAAGGGTTAATAAAAAAAAATATAACTAATCACGAAATAATTTCATCGTTAATGCCAGGAGGATCAGTTATTGGATGCCCAAAGATTAGCACAATACAATTGTTAAATAATAAAGAAAAAAATGATAGAAATATTTATACTGGAAGTTTTGGAGTAATTCATTCAAATGGAGATATGCGTTTTAATATAATGATAAGAACGCTACTCAATTTTAAAAATAACATTAATTTGTCTGTAGCCAGCGGAGTTATTTTAGGGAGTACTGCTAAAAAAGAATATAATGAAAACTATATTAAAGCAAAATCCCTTTTAGAGTTATTTCATTAATGATTTATCTTATAGACCATGAGGATTCATTTACTTATAATTTAGCTCACTTGCTCGATAGCATAGAGCCTACATTTGTTTCTAATTATTATGATATTAATACAGTTAAACTTGAAAAATCATCAACAATAGTACTATCGCCTGGACCTGGGGAGCCTAAAGATTACCCTAAAACAACCAAGATTTACAAGAAATATAAAGGAAAGAAAAAAATTCTTGGCATTTGTCTCGGCTTTCAACAAATTGTTTATTCAGAAGGAGCAAAAATAACTCAACAAAAGAAAATTTTGCATGGTTATCAAAGTTACATAAAAATAATAAATCACAAATCAATCTTTAAAAATAATTCAGAATTCCTTGCTGGCAGATATCACTCACTAAAAATGGCAGAACCATTTATTTCTAAATCCATGCATATTACGATGCGTTGTAAAAAAACAAATGTAGCAATGGCTGTTGAAGATGATATTAATCAAGTATATGGATTTCAATTTCACCCAGATTCTTTTTTAACGCCAAATGGAAAAAATCTTATTAAAAAAATCATTTCGCGTTAAAGATTTAAAAATAATTAATTTTAACTCTCTTTGGGGATATAATGGTATATTTACAACTATAAGACTAGTAGGAAACAAACCAAAATTAATTTTAGCTGAAGAACATATAAAAAAACTTAACAGAGATTCTAGTAGGTTAAGTATAAATTATAAATTATCTAAAGAATTTTTATTAAATTTTATTAACAACAATTCTAAAATAAAAAATTATGATCATTTACTAAGAGTAGCAATTACTAAAAAAATTTTATCTATTTCCTTACGTAAAAGAAATAAAGAAGACAAATTTTTTAAAGCTCAAATCTATAGATACCAAAGAGTTTCACCTTCATTTAAAAATTTACAGTATAAAAAAATAATTTCATTGCAAAAAAAAATTAATCTAAAAAAAGAAGAAATTATTTTTTATTATAAAAATAAAATTCTTGAAGGCTCAACTACTAACATAATATGTGTAAAAGATAATAAATTATTTATTCCAAGAAAATCTTATTATTATGGGATCACACTTGATTATTTAATAAATAAATTACCTTTCAAGGTTCAAAAAAAAGATATTAATGTAAAAAAACTAGATGAATTTACTGAATTACTTTTAGTTGGCTCCGGTAAGGGCGTAGTTAGTATTTCTTCCATTAAAAAATTAAATTGGTATAGGTCCTCTATGAAGATATATAATTTTTTATCTAAAAAATATTCTAAGCTTCTAATAAAATGATTTTAGGTAAAAATAATTTTAAAATAGATACTCCAACTGTTATGGGTATATGCAACGTAACACCAGATTCTTTTAGTGATGGGGGTAAAAGTTTTAAACAAAAAGATGCCCTTAAGAATATTAACTATATGCTCAAAAATGGGGCACAAATAATAGATATAGGTGCAGAAAGCACTAAACCAGGGTCCGATCCTTTAAGTTATAAAGAAGAAATTAAAAGATTAGATCCAATATTAAAAAAATTACCAAAAAACAAATTCATTATATCAATTGACTCATATAAAATCGAAACTCAAGAATATGCATTAAATAATGGTGCACATATAATTAATGATATATTTGGTGGTTCACAGGACCTCTTTGATTTAACAAAAAAATTTAAAACAGGACTAATTTTAATGCATACACCAGCACCACCTAAACATATGCAATCTATGGTAAATTCTTATGATGATGTTGTTAAAGATATTAAAAAAATTTTTAAAAAAACAATTAAAAAATTAGAAAAATCCAAGATACCGCCTTATAGAGTGTGGTTTGATCCTGGTATTGGTTTTGGTAAAAATTTAAAACAGAATATTCAGATTATGCAAAAAATAAGCCAATTTAAATTTAAAAAATATGGACTTTTGTTAGGCTCATCAAGAAAGAGTTGGATAGGTAAAATTGATAAAAGCGACTCTAGCGAAAGAATAGGCGGTTCATTGGCTTCAGCATTATATTGTTATAAAAAGGGGGTTGATATATTTAGAGTACACGATGTTAAAGAAACTTCACAATCATTGAAAGTTTTTGAGAGGCTATGTTCAAAGTAGAAATTAAAAACTTATCTATAAAAGCTAATATAGGAATTACAGATAAAGAGAGGGCAAAAAAACAACTATTAAAAGTAACATTATCATTCAATTATTTTGTTAACAATTCTCTTAATTTAAATAACATAGAAAATGTTAAAGATTATTCATCAATAACAAAATACTTAAAAGAGAAAATCACAAATTCAAATTCACATACTTTGGAAAACTTAATAATTAAATTATCAAAAGATTTAGAAAAAAAATTTAAAATTAAAGATATTAAGATAAAAATTAATAAAACAGCAGTAGCAAAAAAATATGGCGCTGATTCCGTAAGTGTATCAAACTAAAGTATTCATTGCATTAGG
Source organism: uncultured Alphaproteobacteria bacterium (assembly GCA_902630465.1). Lineage (GTDB taxonomy): Bacteria > Pseudomonadota > Alphaproteobacteria > HIMB59 > CACPNW01. The sequence goes on from CACOVJ010000003.1 coordinate 75,164, forward strand.
GTCAAACATTGGCGATAAAGTTTTTAATATAAAACAAAGCATACATGAAATAAAAAAATATGGCCAAGTAGTTAACTATGGAGATATTTATATTTCAAAACCTTATGGATTTAAAAATCAGCGAAATTTTTTCAATACAGCTATTCTTTTTTTTACCAATCTCCAACCAATAGAACTTATGAAAAAACTTTCATTGATAGAGATAAAATTAAAAAAAAATAAAAAAATTGAAAATGGTCCACGAAAAATTGATATGGATATAATTTTTTATGGTAAACAAAATATATCAAATAAAAAACTCACAATCCCTCATCCAAGAGCTCACCTTAGAGATTTTGTTCTTCGACCTATTGCAGACATCGATAGTAATTTTATTCATCCCACAAAAAAAATATCAATCAGAAATTTGATATCTCAACTAGATGAAAATTTTACTTTTAGAAAATTAAGCAACAGAAATTTGAGATAAAAAAGAATTTAGTTTTTTATTAGATAAAACATTTTTAGAATTTTTAAGGCTTCGTGAGATATCTAAGCCATCAGGTTTGACAGCATTTATTATTTTACTGACATTACTTTGATTTATACCACCGCCAATGAAAATAGGAATTTTAAGCTGTTTAATCCAATTTATTTGATCTAAGTTCTTTTCTAACGAATATTTTTTGATAGATTTAGTTTTATAAACATTCAAATCATAATAAATTACGTTAACTATATCTTTTATACTTTTTAAATATTTAATGTTAAAATTTTCTGGATTTACGGCAATACCAATTCTCAATCTTTTAAAAGTTTTTCTTATTGTGATTAGCTCTTTTTTATCAAAGTGATAGGAGCAAGATATTGTTTTTGGTTTAGTAAAATCTATCTGTTTAACCAATTTATCTAAAGAGACATATTGTGTTAAAAGTACTGATTCTATTTTATAGTTTTTGCATTCTTTAATTAATATTTGTATTTTTTTATCACTAACAGTGTTTGGTCCATTCAGATTTTTACTAGCAAAACCTAATGATTTTACTTTATTTTTATATGCCATCTCAACTGATTTTTTATTTGTTATGCCACATATTTTAAGAGGTATTTTTTTCATCAAAATTTAATATCTAACTATTGTAAATACATGTAAACTACTTTTTTTAAAAATGTCATTAAAATTTTATAGACGAGTTGCTTTTGGTTTATCTCCAAATGATAAACAAGATAAAGATCCTCTTAGTTGGGCATTAAGCCAATTAAATTCAATACCCGATCTTTTATGGCCAGGCACAATACCAACAGAAAAAGAATTAAGAAAAAAATATGGAGAATGGGTTTACGGAGATAGAGAAGTATTAAGAAAAAAATTTAAAAATGATAAACATGCTTACAAAAAAGCAAAAGATGAATTGAGAATAAAAACTGGTGAAAGATATTTTGAATTAAATGAACACGCTATTCGTCATTATCAAACAAGGCACAGCACTCAACCTGTTTTTGAACGTTTCTGGCTATTTTGGGGAAATCACTTTGCTATAAGTGAAAAAGATTTTTTGGCTGAGTTTAGTACTGGACCTTATCAACGTGAAATTATTAGACCTAATATGGTCAAAACTTTTGAAGAAATGGTACTGTCAGTCACGACTTCTTGGTGCATGATACACCACCTTGATAATTCAGAGTCTTTTGGACCCAATTCTAAAAAAGGAATGGAGTGGAGGGAGACGATAAATGAAAATCACGCCAGAGAATTATTAGAACTACATACCGTATCTCCAAATGCTGGATACACCCAGGAAGACGTCATTCAGCTAGCTTATATTATGACAGGCTGGAGTCATAAATGGAGTAGGAAAAATCTAGAAACAGGTGATGTATGGTTTGATCAAGAAATGCATCAGAAAGGAGATAAAATTGTTTTAGGGGTCAAGTATAAAAATGATGCAAAAAGAGAGCTTGCAAAAGTTATTCATGATTTAGTAACTCATCCAATCTGTATAAAATTTATTTCAACAAAATTATGCAGACATTTTATTACAGATGAACCAACTCAAGAAATGATAAGCCCAGTAATAGAGGCATGGAACAGATCCAATGGTAGCCTAACTGAAATTCATAAAGCAGTTATAACTCAAGCCTATAAATACAATGAGACTACACATAAATTTCATCCACCAGAAATTTGGTTGATGCAATTATCTAGAATGTTTGATTTAAGTATCCCGCTTTCTGCAGAAAAAATGAATTATGCATTTAAATCCAAACCAACTAGTAAACAAAGACAATTATCATGGATACTTAGAGAAATTGGTAATTCACCATATCGTGCTAAACAACCTAATGGTTGGAGTGATTTTGAGATTGATTGGGTATCGCCAGAATTATTGTTGCGTCGGTTTTGGTTTGCTTCAATTGAACTTCCAATACTTGTTAAATCTGAAAATAATTCACATGATTTTATTTTAGCTTGTCTTAAAAATAATTTTGAAGATTATGAAAATATGGCTTCACTTATTCATCAATTTAGGTTTGGTACTTCAGACAAAGATTTAGGTAGAAAATATGGAGTTATATGTAATTTACCAGGAGTACTTAAAGTATGAACTGTACAAGAAGAAATTTTCTAATTGGGGGATCAACAACATTATTTCTTTCTGGATACTTTCCAAAAATAAGTTTTGCTTCCATGAAGAAAAAAAATCTAATTATAATTTCACTTCGTGGAGGCATGGATGGTTTAACAGCAGTACCCGTAATTGGAGATAAACGTCTAAAAAAATTAAGAAAAAAACTTATTTTAGAAGATGTACTTAAGTTGAATAGTGATTTTGGGCTTCATCCTAAATTAGAAATTTTTTATAAGCTTTGGGAAAAAAATCAAGCAGCATTTGTCCATGCAACTAATATTCCTTACACAGGGAGATCTCACTTTGACGGACAAAACTTAATGGAAACTGGAGCACATATTCCATATAAAGAAAAAACAGGATGGCTCGGAAGGGGGCTGCTTGCGTCAAATATTATAGGACAAGGTTTAGCAATATCTTTACCAATGCCACTTTTATTAAGAGGTGTACCGCAGAATAACAATTTCTTTCCCTCACCTGATTTTGTTGAAACAAAATTAATAGATCAAATTTATAGTGAATTTAAAGGTGAACATAATGAGCTAATTAAATCTACACTTGATACAATTAGGCAAAGACCATTATCAATGCAAATAGCTACAGACTCAGACGATAGGAAAAAACTTGCTCTGGAAGCAGCCAAACAATTAAAAGATCAAAGTGGTCCTAGAGTTGCTGTATTTGATTTAGATGGCTTTGATACTCATACTGCACAAGGCGGTGTAGATGGAGCTCATGCTGATGAACTAGAAGAGGTAAATGAAATTGTTACTATTTTAAATGAAAATCTAGGCAAAGCATTTGATAATACACTTATTTTAACTTTGACAGAATTTGGCCGAACCATAAAACAAAATGGAGGATATGGTACAGAACACGGATATGGAAGTGCAATACTAATGGCAGGAGGTCTATTAAAAAAATCTCAAGTTTATACAGATTGGCCTGGACTCAAAAAGAAAGAATTATTTGAAGGAAGAGATCTAAATTCCACTATTGATTCTAGGGCCGTCTATAATTCTGCAATGGCTGTTTGTTTTAACCAAGATCCAGAATATTTGCGTAAAGAAGTTTTTTGGGGAGATGAACTTACTGATTTGTCTCAAGAATTGTTTAAGATTTAGAAATAAATAATTTTTTTAGTAATTTCGTGTTAAACAACAATATGGTTTCAGAAAATTTTGATAGTTTATTTAAGGCTGCAAAAAAAGTGAGAGAGCAAGCCCATGTTCCTTATTCAAATTTTAAAGTAGGCGCAGCTTTTTTAACAGAAGATAGTAAAATTATCACTGGTTGTAATGTTGAAAATGCGGCATATCCTCAATCACAGTGCGCCGAAGCAACTGCAATTGGAAATATGATATCTAATGGAAACAAAAAAATTTTAGAAGTCGTGGTTATTGGCTCTGGTGAATTACTTTGTTCACCTTGTGGTGGTTGTAGGCAAAGGTTGAGAGAATTTGCTGCTTTAGATACCAAGGTTCATATGTGTAACGAAAAAGGTCATATGAAAACGTCTACGCTCGAAGAATTACTTCCAGACTCTTTTGGTCCCGAGAATCTCTAATGCAATCTTCGGCAAAAAAATTTTTAGAAATAACCAATAATAGTTCTCCAGATATTGCAGTAATTTTAGGAAGTGGACTAACAAATTTTTTTGAAGAAAAAGATATTCAAGAATCAATTTCATATGAACAATTATCTGATTTTCCACAACCAACTGTAAAAGGTCATGCTGGTAAATTAGTGTTAGGAAAAATAAATAATTTAAATATTGTTTGCATGTATGGAAGATCACATATTTATGAGGGGCACAATCCTCAAAGTTTAGCTTCACCTATAAGAGTTTTAAAGGATATTGGATGTAAATTATTAATTGTCACAAATGCAGCAGGAAGTTTAGATGAAGCTATGCCGGCTGGAAGTTTAATGGCAATTAAAGATCATATAAACTGGAGTGGTTTCAACCCACTTATTGGAGCCAATGCTGAAGAATATGGCCCTCGTTTTCATGATATGAGTGATGGTTATCACAAATTTTATAGAGATCAATTAATACAAGTTGCTAAAAAAATGGATCAAAAAATTTATGAAGGTGTTTATTGTATGTACTCAGGTCCAAATTTTGAAACACCTGCTGAAATCAATGCTCTAAAAGTAATTGGAGGCAATGCAGTTGGAATGTCAACAGTACCTGAGGTTTTAGTTGCAAACCATTGTAGTCTTCCTGTTATTGGTATTAGTGTGATTACAAACTTGGCTGCTGGTATGAATAAAACAAAATTAAGTCATCAAGAAACTTTAGAGAATGCAAGTTTAGCAGAAAACAACGTTCTAAATTTAATTAAACAATTTATACAAGAAGTTCAATTCGATGATACCTCAAGAGATAATTAGAAAAAAAAGGGATAACAAGGCTCTATCAAAACAAGAGATAATCCATTTTGTAGATGGTTTAACAGATGGATCATTTTCAGATGTTCAAATTGCTGCAATGAGTATGGCAATTTTTTCAAATGGAATGACTCCTGAAGAAACAGTTTATTTAACTGAGGCAATGACAAATTCAGGTGATAAGCTGAATTGGTCTGAAATTATAGATAGCGATTTAGTATGTGATAAACACTCGACTGGTGGTGTTGGAGACAAGACTAGTATTGTTTTGGCACCAATACTTGCAGCGTGTGGACTATATGTTCCAATGATCTCAGGTAGAGGTTTAGGTCATACGGGTGGTACACTTGATAAATTTGACTCAATACCCGGTTACAACACAAAACCTGATTTAGAGACTTTTAAAAAAGTTGTAAAAGATGTTGGCTGCGCAATTATAGGACAAACTTCTAATTTAGCACCAGCGGATAAAAAATTGTATTCTATAAGAGATATTGTAGGTACAGTAGAATCATTACCTCTAATAACATCATCTATTCTTTCAAAAAAAATTGCGAGTGGCCTTTCATCTCTAGTACTTGATGTAAAAGTAGGTAGCGGATCTTTTAATAGTACTATTGATATAGCAAGAGATTTGTCCAACTCCTTGGTAAGAGTGGCTAAAGGGGCTGGCTTAAATTGTAAAGCCATATTAACAGACATGAATCAGGTTTTAGGTAAAAGTGCTGGCCATACGCTAGAGATATTAGAATGTATAAAATATATGAAAAATGATTTTAAAGATCACCGATTAGAGAAGATCACTAACGAATTAATATCTTCGTTGTTAGTAAATATTTATAAAATTTCTAAAGAAGATGCATATAATAAAATTAATACTGTCATTAATAATGGACTTGCTGCGGAAAAATTTGAAATGATGGTTGCAGCCTTAGGTGGACCTAAAAATATTTTAACCTCTTATGAAAAAGACCTGACTAATACCTCCATTCGAAAAGATATATTTTCTAAAGAAGAAGGTTGGATAGAAAAAATTCATACCAGGGATTTAGGCCTTATACTTATCGAACTTGGGGGCGGAAGAAAACAGGTTACTGATAAAATAGATTATGGAGTTGGATATAATAATGTTCTTAATGTTGGTGATGAAATTAACTCCTCAACTCCTTTATTAAGTTTATACTCAAATAAAAATATTGATGATAATTTAATAAATAAAATACTAGGATGCTTCATTATATCAGACAAAAAAACTCAAAAATTATCTGAAATATTTGAAACTATTAACTAATGAGCACTCAAACTGAAATTAATGAAGCACTTGTTAAATATTTACAAAGTGTGGGTTATCGTGAAGATAAAACAATTACTGAACTAGAAAATGAAACTTTAAAACTTGGCGGAGTATCTCAAATGCAGATCGCAAAAGAACAAGGTCAATTTTTAGAAATTATTGCTAAAATTTCTAAAGCAAACAAATGTTTAGAAATTGGAAGATTTACAGGGATGAGCACCTTGTTTTTAGCTAGAGGTTTATCTGAGTCAGGGAAAGTTGTAACTATTGATAACTCAGATGAATTTTTACCATTAGCAAAAAAATACTGGGAGTTAGATAATATGACTTCAAAGATTGAATCGATTATTGGTGAAGGTGTGGAGGTGATGCAAAGTATGATTGATCGTCAACACACTTATGATTTGATTTTTATAGATGCTGATAAAAATAATTATTTAAATTATTATGAGTTATCTCTTAATTTATTAGTCCCTAATGGGATTATAATTATTGATAATGTGCTTTGGCACGGTGATGTTGCTGATGAAGCTAAACAGGACTCTCAGACAAATACTATTAGAGATTTAAATTTAAAAATACAAAATGACACAAGAGTGGAATTTTCTCTACTCCCACTATCTGATGGATTGTCGTTTATAAGAAAAAAATAACAAAGACTTGAATTAAATTTAATCATTCCCACATATTAATTGTCTGTATGCCATTGTGGGTGCTGACAAAATAAACTTGCTTAATAAAGGAGTTATTATGACTAGAAACCTATCCGTTTGGAATTCTCTAAGACCATTTTCTGTTGGATTTGACTCGATTTTCGATGAATTTGATAGAATGTTAGAGTCCACAGAACGATATAATACAAATTATCCACCTTACAATATTCATAGAGTCGATGAGCACAATTATAAAATTGAAGTCGCTCTGGCCGGATATAGTAAAGAAGATATTGAGATTGAATTAAAAGAAAATAACCTAACCGTTAGAAATAAACCCAAAGAAAAAGTGGTTAATGAAAATGGCAATGGTGTAATTCATAAAGGTATCTCCACTAGACAATTTGAAAGATCGTTCACAATTTCAGAAGACATCAAAGTTAAAGATGCTGAATTGAAAAATGGACTTTTAACAATTGATCTTGAGAGAATTATTCCAGAAGAAAAAAAAGCTAGATTGATTTCAATCAAGTAGTCTTGGATAGGGGCCTAAAGTGGCCCCAAACTTTACAAATATTGAAAAATATTAATTAAGTTTTTATAAGTAATTATGAAAATTTTTGTTTTTCTTTTAGTATTTTATCCTTTATCAATTTTTGCCCATCAACCTAAATTAATAAATTATTCACCATCAATTGATAATCCACATGAGGTAATATACCCAGAAATTTCAAAAGCTTATTATTCAAAACTAGAAGGTAAACCTCATTATTATAAAATAAATAGTGATACCGAATTTTTATTTTACGCAGGTATATTAAGTCCAAAAGTAAATGATGATTATAAATGGTTATCTCTTGAAGTTTTAGATGAAAACAAAGAAGTTATTTATAAGGCAGAGGGTAAAGGCTTTGAGTGGAATGCTTGGTATGA